>SLPC01000191.1 GCA_007132185.1 Anaerolineae bacterium
CGTCGCCCAGCGTCCCCGACCAGGCGATCTGCCCGCTCTGATCCGGCTCGACCCAGAGGGTGGCCACATCCTGGCTCTCGGCCCAGTCGGGCTCGAGGGCATCCAGAAAGGCCTGCACATCGGAATCGTCCGTCCACAGATGATTGCTGTCAAAGCTGGTGGGGACAAGAAGCCAGAAACCCTGCCCGAGTTGGGTGAGCTGGGTGATGGTCTGGGGTATGGGCCCCACCAGGGCGTTGTGGCCCAGCGCCAGACGCTGCAGGTTGGTCAGATTGCCGATCTCGGGCGGGATCGGTTCGGTGAACTGGTTATAGTCCAGCCGCAGGACGGCGAGGCCGCTCATGTTGCCGATCTCGGGCGGAATGGGGCCGCTGAGCCAGTTGCCCCAGAGATCGAGCGTCCTGAGCTGATCCATCGTGGTCCAAGCGAGCGGGATCGATCCAAAAAACCGGTTGTTGCCCAACCGTAGGCTGGTCAGGCTCCCCATATTCGCGAACTCTGCCGGGAGGGTGCCCGTCAGGCGGTTTTCGCCCAGGACCATGTACTGCAGTTTCTGCAGATTCGCCAAGTCGGGTGGGATCGAACCGGTAAGCCCGTTGCTCCAGAGGTTCAGGCTGGTTAGATTGGCGAGATTGCCCAACTCGGAGGGGATGCGGCCGGTCAGCTGGTTGCCTGCCAGCGAAAGAGTCCGCAGCGAGGTCATACCTCCCAAAGTGGCAGGGATGGGGCCTGACAGATTATTGTAGCCGAGATACAGGACAAGAAGGCTCTTGAGGTTGCCCAGCTCGGCGGGGATCTCGCCGCTGAGCTCATTCCTCATCAGATTGAGCGTCACCAGGGTAAGCAGATCACCCAGCTCGGGCGGGATCGGGCCGCTCAACTGATTGCGCTCGACCTGGAACACCCGCAGCTTGGTCCGCCCCAGCTCGGGTGGGATCTCGCCCGTCAGGGCGTTGTACGAGAGGTTCAGCGAGCCCAGCTCGGCCAGGTTACCCAGCTCCGGCGGGATGGTACTCGTAAGCTGGTTGTTGCTCAAACTGAGCTGTGTTAGGTTGGTCAACTCCCCGAGCTCGGGTGGGATCGCGCCCGATAGCTCATTATAGAGCAAGCTGAGCAGATCGAGCTCGGGAAGGTCGAGGAGTGCAAGAGGAATCTGGCCGGTCAGCCCGTTTTCGTCGAGGACGATGGCCCTCACATGCCCGTTGAGGCACGCTACGCCGTGTAGGGAGCAGGGCGAGTCCGTGGGAAAGCTCCATTGCTGAGTCCAGTTGGGCCCGCCCGTGGCTTCATAGATGGCCTGCAGGGCCGCGTACTCGGAAGGCGGAATCTGGCTCTGCTCGGCTTGGGTGGCGCCCGGCTGCGCGATCACTATTGCCACAAGTACCAACAACAACGCCAATCCTACACGCGTACCTTGCGCCGACCAAGACCGGATCCTCATTGCGTCCGTTCTCCTTGTGTCATCAGCAGAAACCAAGACGCAACGATCCTATACGAGCCCTAACAGCCGGTCAAGCAGCACAGCGCCCTCCAAAAGTAGATATTGCTGAAGGGCGCCGTTATGCAGCCGTAAAGATTCCGGTGGAGCTAGCCCAGCGGGAAAGCACGACAGAGGGCTCGCGCCTCCTGGCGCACCTCGTGGCGCACGTTCTCATCATCCCGGTTGCGCAGCACATGGACGATCCACTGGGCGATCTGGCGCATCTGGGTCTCGCCAAATCCCCGGGTCGTGGCGGCGGGGGTTCCCAGGCGGATACCGCTGGTGACCATGGGAGAGCGCTTGTCAAAGGGGATCATATTCTTGTTGCAGACGATGCCGGCTCCCTCCAGAGCGTTGGCGGCGTCGCGGCCTGTGACGCCCAGCGAGCCCAGCACGTCCACCAGCATCAGGTGGTTGTCGGTGCCGTCCGAGGTCAGGCGCACGTCCAGCTCCTGCAACTCGGACGCCAGGGCCTGGGCGTTGTCGATGATGCCCTGCTGATAGTCGCGGAACGCGGGTGTCAGCGCCTCGCCAAAGGCGACGGCCTTGGACGCAATGGTGTGCTCCAGCGGGCCGCCCTGCACCCCGGGGAACACGCAGCGATCCACCGCCTTGGCGTGCTCGGCCTTGCAGACGATCAGGCCGCCGCGGGGGCCGCGCAGCGTCTTGTGGGTCGTGGTAGTCACGACATCGGCATAGGGGACGGGGCTGGGGTGCAATCCCGCGATTACGAGGCCGGCGATGTGAGCGATGTCGGCCATCAAAAAAGCATCCACCTGGTCGGCGATGGCCCGCAACCGCTCGAAATCGATGATGCGCGGGTAGGCGCTGGCACCCGACAGGATCATCTTGGGCCGGAACTCGAGGGCCTGGGCCTCCAGGGCGTCATAGTCGATCCTCTCGGTCTCGGAATCCACGCCATAGTGCGCAAACTCGTACTGCATGCCCGAAAAGCTGAGCTGGTGGCCGTGGGTCAGGTGTCCGCCATGATCCAGGCTCATGGCCAGCACCCTGTCGCCGTCCTTGATCAGCGCCATGTAGGCGGCGGCATTGGCCTGCGAGCCCGAGTGGGGCTGGACGTTGGCGTGCTCGGCGCCAAACATCTGCTTGGCCCGCTCGATGGCCAGCGTCTCGATCTCGTCAATGTGGGCGCAGCCGTTGTACCAGCGGCGTCCCGGGTAGCCCTCGGCATATTTGTTGGTCAGCGCGGTGCCCTGAGCATCCATCACCGCCTGGCTCACATAGTTCTGCGACGCGATCAGGTCGATATAGTCCTGCTGGCGCTCGATCTCGCGCTGGATGATCGAGGCCGCCTCAGCGTCGACCTCGGCCAGGCGCGCCATGCTCTCGACGTTATATCCGTTGCTGCCGTTGCTCGGTCCATCGCCGTGGGTCATGTCGTAGCCTCCCTCGCTCTGCCGTTAGCTCCATTATGGTCTGTCGCCAGCGCGGCAGGAATGCCGGTGGCGTCTCCATTGGCATCATTGCCTGCGACAAACGCATTATAGGCGGGCCAATGCAGCGGCACAAACCGGTTCCGGCCTTGAGGCGCGGCGGACGGCCTGGAGGGCAGTGAGGCACGTGGCATTTGTCCACAGCGGCCGGAACGGGTACCATAGGCCAGTCCACAACCACACAGCGCTTTGGAGAGGGGCGATATGCAGACGATGACGGGCATCGAACGCATCGGCAACATCCTCCGGCGGCAGCCGGTCGACCGCATCGGGCTGTTCGAGCACTTTTGGACGGACACGCGTCGCGCCTGGAGCCAGGCCGGACACATTCGCGAGGATGAGAACCTCGTGGATCATTTTGGCTTTGACATGGAGCTCTGCTGGGCGTTCAATCTGGTGGCCGACCTCGATTTCGAGCCCGAGATCGTGGAGGAGACTGAGGAGACGATCCTGGTGCGCGATGGCAACGGGGCGCTGCTGCGCCGCCACAAGCTTCACGAGGCCACACCCGAGCATGTCGACTTTGCCGTGCAAGATCGGGCCGCCTGGGAAGAGCGGATCAAGCCGCACCTGACGCCTGACCCGCGCCGCATCAAATTCGACGAGTACCGGGCGGCCCGCGATCATGCCAGAGCCCACGACCGATTCTTTGCCTGGTCGGGGGTCAACGTGTTCGAGCTGATGCATCCGGTGTGCGGCCACCAGTATATGCTCATGGGCATGGCGCTGGACCCCGACTGGATCATCGACATGGTGAACACCTACTCACGGCTAACCGTCGCCCTGCAAGAGATCCTTTTCGAGCAAGAGGGTTGGCCCGACGGCATCTGGTATTATGAGGATATGGGGTTCAAGGGGCGGCCGTTCATGTCGCCCGCCATGTACCGCGAGATCATTCAGCCCGGGCACACGTACACTATCGACTTTGCCAAGGGACAGGGGCTGCCCGTGGTCATGCACTCGTGCGGCATGGTGGCCAAGCTGGTGCCGGGGATGCTGCAGGCGGGCATCGACTGCTTGCAGGTGATCGAGGTCAAGGCGGGGATGGATCTGCTGCGGCTCTACCGCGACTATGGCGAGCGGCTGTCGTTCATGGGCGGGATGGATGTGCGCGCCCTGTACAGCAACGACCGCGCCCAGATCGAGGCCGAGCTGGCCTCGAAGGTCCCGACGGTCAAGGGCAACCATGGTTATGTGCTGCATAGCGATCACTCGATCCCCAACACCGTGGACTATGACAGCTACCGGTTCTTTGTCGAGCGCGGCCTGGAGCTGGGTCGCTACGATATCTGACATCGCGGGGGCACCCCTGCACCGAGGAGGCAGACGTTGGCAGGCAACATTACACCACAACAAGAGGATTTCTCGCGCTGGTACCTGGACGTGATCCGCGAGGCCGAGCTGGCCGAGAACTCGCCCGTGCGCGGCAGCATGGTCATCCGACCCTATGGGTACGAGCTGTGGGAAGGGATCAAGGGCGGGCTGGACCGCCGTTTCAAGGCCACCGGCCACAAGAACGCCTATTTCCCCCTGTTCATCCCCATGAGCTTTTTGCAGCGTGAGGCCGAGCACGTGGAGGGCTTTGCCCCCGAGCTGGCCGTGGTCACCATTGGTGGCGGCAAAGAGCTGGAAGAGCCCCTGGTCGTGCGGCCCACGTCCGAGACGATCATCGGCCATATGTACTCGCGTTGGATCCAGTCGTACCGCGACCTGCCGCTGCTGATCAACCAGTGGGCCAATGTCGTCCGCTGGGAGATGCGCACGCGTCCGTTCCTGCGCACCATGGAGTTCCTCTGGCAGGAGGGGCACACCGCCCACGCTACCGCCGAAGAGGCCATGGAAGAGACCCTGCGCATGCTGGACGTCTATGCCGACTTTGCCATCCGCGACGCCGCGATCCCGGTGATCAAGGGCGTCAAGAGCGAGCGGGAAAAGTTCGCAGGCGCGATTTCCAGCTACACTATCGAGGCTATGATGGCCAACGGCTGGGCGCTACAATCGGGGACCAGCCACTATCTGGGGGAGAATTTCGCTCGCGCGTTTGACATAACATTTCTGGACGAGAATAACGAGACCCGTTACTGTCACACGACGTCTTGGGGCGTCAGCACGCGTATGGTGGGGGCGGTGGTGATGGCCCACGGCGACGACCAGGGCCTGCGCCTGCCGCCGGTACTGGCTCCCATCCAGGCGGTGATCGTCCCGATCTGGCGCAAGGACGACGAGCGTAGTGCAGTGATGGAGATGGCGACGAGGGTGGAAGATACCCTGCGGGGCGGGGGCGTGCGCGTGCATATGGATACCCGCGACGACCAGACCCCTGGCTACAAGTTCAACGACTGGGAGATGCGCGGCGTGCCGGTGCGCATCGAGATCGGCCCTCGGGACGTGGCGGACGAGGCCATGGTGCTGGCGCGACGCGACCAGCCGGGCCGCGAGGGCAAGACCTTTGGCGTGCCTGTAGCCAACGCGATTGATGCCGTGCGTGCCATGCTGGACGAAGTGCAGTCGGGGATGCTAGCGCAAGCCACCGAAAGGCGCGACGCCAACACCCACTGGGTCGAGTCCTATGACGCCTTCCGCGCGGTGCTGGACGAACAGGGTGGGTTCCTCCGCGCTCACTGGGCAGGCACGACCGAGGACGAGGAGCGCATCCAG
>SLPC01000168.1 GCA_007132185.1 Anaerolineae bacterium
GCCATACGGGGCAAAGGGCAGGCGCTCTACGAGCTGGATATCTGGCGCGATGGCGAGGTGCTGCACGAGAACGCCGCTCGGCCCAGGGGCATCGCCAATCCCCTGCACTATGCCACGGCCCTCTGTCACCGTCTCTTCGAACGCCATGCCGAGCTGGCCGAGCACGACGAACCCCTGTTGGGGCCAGAGACCATGTTCATCGGCCAGATCCACGGCGGCGATTTCTACAATCGCGTGCCCACCCGGGCGTTCCTCAACGGCACCTACCGCTACTGGCCCGACAAGTCATGGAACGACGTGGAGGCCGAGTTTCAGCAGCTCCTGGCATCGGTGGCGTGGCCCGACGACATACACGCCGACCTGCGGCTGCTGAGTAACGGCCTGGGCTATGCCATCAAGCCGGATGCCGCCATCGCCAACTCGCTGCGTCGCGCCTACAAGCAGGTCGTAGGCAACGATCTGCCCGATACAGGGGCTCAGAGCGTTAGCGATGTCAACATCATCGCGCGCGAGGCGGGCATTCCCGTCGTGGCCCATGGCACCGGCTCTACCACAGCGCACGCCGACCTGGAATCGGTGGCCATAAAGGACATTGCGCGCACTACGCGGGTCGTGCTGGCCACCATCGTGGACTATTTGGGAATCCAAGAGTAGGCACGAGGGCCCGGGAGCTCACTCCTCGACCCCCTCCTGCACCAGGCGCATCAGTTCGCTGACGCTCAGTTGCACGATGCCCAGTTTGTCCAGCGTGCGCCCGCGCCGCCAATAGTCGGTCTGGTGAATCGTGCACGCCAGCCGGATGATGCTGTCGATGGCCTGCACCGATACGCCATAGCGTTGGCCCAGGGCCGCAATGGGCACCAGGCTCATGGGGATGTCCTCAAACACATAGCGATGGTTGAGCGTGGGCGGGGCCTTGATGCCGCGATAGCCCGGCTGGTTATGGATCGCCTCGTGCAGGTTCTCGCCACTGGCATCATAGGCCATCTTGAGCCACTCCATGGCCGTGCGGGCCCGTATCCCCAGGGCAGCCGCCACCGTGACCCGCTCCCGATCCAGCTCCTCCAGAACACGCGCCACTGAAGGGGTCACCCCATCGATATAGAACTGAAACTCGCCGCGGGTGGACTCGATCCGCCCCGCGTTGAGCAGCGTGAGGGCCGGATGAAAGATGGCCCCCATGTTGTTTAGCCCCGTGTGCAGGACCGTGCCGCCGTCGATGAACTGGGGATAGGCCTCGCACAGGGCGTCGAGCGCGGCCTGGGTGTCGGTGGCAGGCAGCGCCGCCAGGGGCACCGCCTCTTTGATGGCAAAGATCCGTGCCTGGGCGGGGCCGTCAGAACGGCCGGCATAGATCAGCGTCTCGGCCTCGGCCAGCAACACGTTGGCATCGCAGCCGATGGCCCTGAGCACGTGACGAAACTCGAGGGCGCCGCCCGTGCGCCCCGGATGCAGCACCACAATCTGCCCATCCCGCAGGTGCGGCCCAAAGGTACGGGCGATGTCGGCATGGGCGCTGGAGGGTACCACCACCATCAAGATCTGCGCGTCTTGAACCGCCTCGGCAGGGTCCGAGGTCACACGCTGCAGCCGCCCAAAGCCCCGTGGGCCTCCCTCGAAACTATCCAGATCGATGCCTCTGCGACTGCGTATGGCAGAGATGTTCTCGGGCGTGCGGTTGTACAGGTTAACCGAAAGGCCCATGAGAGCAAGGTGGGCGGCCATAACCTTGCCGCCGTGTCCCGCGCCGATAACAGCATAGCGCGTCATATCTGTCATGCCCTGCTCCTTTATGCGATTACTGACGTGGAATATCCAGCCGGGCCAGTCGCTCTGCCTCGCGCATGGGCTGGCCCGTTTCCGGGTCCACGGCCACCCACGCCCCCTGCCCATCATCGCGCGCCACGATCTCGCCGCGCCCATAGGGATTGTTGACCAGATGCGGGGCGTCCAGCACGCCGCTTGTGACCGCCCGCGCCAGCGTGGCCGGATCGGCAAACGGGTCTAACCCGTCCGGATCCGATCCTCTTGGGTCTGATCCATCCGGGTCTGCTCCGCCAGGATCCGCTCCCGCCAGCCTTCGTATCGCCTCTAACGTCTGCTGCGTCTCGGCTATCAGCGTCGCCCGCCGCGCAGCCACCGCCGGGTCGGCTGTCATGTCGGGCTGGCCGTGCAGGGCATTTTCGATGGCGCGCCGGGCCAACCTGCACGATTCGATCACCTCGGCTGCCGTGGCCGCATGCTGGGCCTCGCTATAGCCGACCACATGCACGATATGGGGCCGCAGCGCCATCTGCAGATAGACGCTGGCCACCAGATGGGCCCGGGCCGCATCCATATCCTGGGGATAGCTCAGCAGCCCAGTGCGGGTCTGCCGCCAGATGCGGAAATCATCCCCAGCCAGCGGCTCGATCAGGTCCAACGTGGCCAGCATGCGCGCCAGATCCATGCGCTCGCCCAGGCTGGGAGGGCTGTTGAACATCAGGGGCACGATATAGTCCCGCACCCCCATGGCCCGGGCATTATAGGCCGCCAGATAGGAGGCAGCGCAGAACACCACATCGGGCGCGTCCCGCAGGCCCCAATGATGGGCCTCGTTAGCCTCCACAGGCACGCCCCGGGCGGCATACCAGGCCATCAGCCGCTGGTGCTGCTCGATAGAGGGCTCCAGCTCCCAGGGGCCGCGTCCGTCCATCCGGTTGAACCAGTAGAGCGAAACGGCGCACCAGGCGTTCTGAATCGTCGACAGGTGCACCTCCGCCAGGCGCTCCAGGTCGTCGGTGCCCGAATAAGAGCGCATGAGGGGATAGTTGCCCCGCCGGCTGGCGGCATATAGCGCGGCATAATCATCGGCGCTGCGGACGGGGACGCCGCCGGCGCCAGTGCGCCGCGGGTCCTGGCGCTCCGGATGAAAAAAGTTCTCCTGGGCATCCTGGTCGATGCCCAGCGAGAGCACATCCAGCACGCGCGCCTCGGCGATTTCGGCCACCCCTTTGACGGTGGCCTCCATCGTCGGCAGCCCAAAGTGGTGCCGCAGGATCGGGTAGGGATCGCGCCACTCGATCCGAGCCACCGTCGTGTCCGGATAGTCCTCCGCCCGGGGCGACTCGTACGGCTGCCCCCGCAGATAGCCCACGATCGCCTCTACCGGCTCGCTGCCATCGAACACGGCATCGAAAAAGCCCAGCCCCCGGGCCCGCTCGGCCACGGCAGGCGTGCCACCAAAGACGAAACGCACCCCTCGGGCATGGAGCTCGTCCACGGTCTCGGCAAATTCGGCCAGCAGACGTTCGCCGTTGTCGGGTGTGAGGCGATAGGATACCGCTACCAGATCGGCTCCCTCGGCTCGAGCCGCCTCCAGCACGCTGTCCGCCGGCGTGGCGGGGCCGAGGAACACCGTACGCCAGCCTGCCGCCTCGGCCAGCCGCAAGAAGCTGAGCACGCCTGCCACATGGACGCACTCACCCAGGGCAGCTGCAACGATGGTTTTCATCGGGAATCCTTTCTGCCGGCAGAGAGACTCGCACCTAGTGTAGGCCGGATGAAAGCCTTGTCAAGAGGACTGTCACATCGCATCGCAGTTACCCAGCCCCCGTTGCGTTTAGCACTTGACAGCGCACTGGCTACCATCTACAATCCCCATAGCCTGTTGATCAAACCACAATCTGGAGGCAAGGGTGCAGACAACCTCTAGTCCTTATCAAGAGATCTTGCGGACCGCCATGGAGCGAGAGAGCGAGGCCCGCCAACTCTATCTGGACATGTCCGAGCGCGTCGAGAATCAGCGCGCACAAGAGTTGTTACAGGAGTTGGCCGCGCAGGAAGAGGGCCACCGCCGTCGGCTCGAGGCGCTACTCGAGCATGGCATTTTGCCGGATCAGCTGGCTCGTCAGAGCAAGCGCATCGAGGACCTGGGCATCACCGATTTTCTGCAAGAGACCCCCTTGGATGAGAATTCGGACGTGCAGCAGGTGCTGATCGTGGCGGGCAAGCGCGAGGCCGGCAGCCATGATCTATACTCGGCCCTGGCCAGTATCGCCGAAGACGAGGAGACCGAGACTCTCTTCCGTTTCCTGGCAGAGCAAGAGCTGGAGCACAAACATCGCATCGAGAGCCTATATGAGGATCTCTACTACACCGAAGTCTAGTACAGGTAAACAAGGAGACAGAGCTACATGTCAAAGTGGGAGTGTTTGGTATGCGGGTATATCTATGATCCAGAGGTGGGCGATCCCGATGGGGGTGTAGAGCCGGGTACAGCCTGGGAGGATGTCCCCGATGACTGGCTATGCCCCGAGTGTGGCGCCGGCAAGGATATGTTCGAGGAGATGAGCTAACATATCGAGAGCTTTCGAACATATTACGCCAAGCTTTTCCTGAAGCGGGCAGGAGCCTCATGCGGCTAGTCATCATCGGCAACGGGGTTGCCGGCGTCACTACGGCTCGAAATGTGGCGGATCGCAAAGCATCGATCGAGGTTCACCTTTATACCAAAGAGCCGTATGCCTATTATCCCCGACCGCGACTGATCGATTACATATCTGGCAAGCTCTCCGTGGAGAATCTGCCACAGTATGACGATGCCTGGTATCAGGCGCGCGGGATCGATGTGCACCTGAGCCAGCAGGCAATGGCTGTGGACCCCCAGGCTCGCAAAGTTGCCTTTGCCGATGGCCACAAAGAGATCTATGACTCTCTGGTTTTGGCGACCGGGTCGCGTGCCTGGGTACCCCCCATTCAGGGGGCCCATTTGCAGGGCGTTCATACGCTCCGTTGCCTAGATGATGCACATGCACTCTGTCGCCAGGCGGAACAGGGCGAACCATTTCTGATCCTGGGAGGCGGCCTCCTGGGGCTGGACACGGCTATGGCCCTGCGCTCCTATGGTGTGGATGTAACGGTGGTCGAGCTCCTGCCAAGGCTTCTTCCACGGCAACTCGACGTCGAGGGGGCCGCTCTGCTGCAGCAGGCCATCGAGGCCCGCGGCGTCCGCGTAATCACCGGAGACGCGTGCAGCGAGATCGAGGGCGATGCTCAGGTCCATGGCGCGCGGCTCGGGAGTGGGCGTTTTCTGCCGGCGGGCGTGGTGCTGATCTCGGCCGGAGTACGCCCCAAGATTGATCTGGCGCAAGAGGCCGGCCTGACCTGCCATCTGGGCGTCGTCGTCGACGAACGAATGCTGACCAGCGCGCCAGCGATATATGCCGTGGGCGATACGGCCGAATTCAACGGAAGGGTGTGGGGCATCATTCCCGCAGCGCTGGCCCAGGCGCGAGTAGCCGGCGCCCAGATCACCGGGCAAACCGATGTCGCCTACCAGGACGTCGTTCCCAGCACCACGCTCCAGGTCACAGGCATAGACCTGACCTCCGTAGGCGAGGTGAACCCGGAAGCGGGCGACTATCAAGAGGTACGCTTCCTGGATGAGGCGGCACAAATCTATAAAAAGCTGGTCATCCGTGAGAACAGGGTTGTAGGCGCCATCCTGCTGGGCAGCAGATCAGACCTGGCAGCCGTGAACCAGCTTGTTTCCAGAGGCATTGACGTTACCGAGGTACAAGACCAGTTGCTCGAGCCCGATTTCGACCTGGGCGCCTTTGTGCGCAGAGCAAGCGCGCGATCCGCCTAGTCCCGTTGTAGCATGCAGCCATACCCTAGCACAAGTGGAGGTGCAATGGACAAGAAAAAGATCATCGAGTTGTTGCGCGACGATATGCGCGGCGAGCAACAGGCCGTTATCCAGTACCTGGCGCATGCCTATGCCCTGGGCGAAGGCGAGATTCCGGGCGATATCGAAGAGATCTCCCGTGACGAAATGCGTCACTTTGATTGGTTGGCCGACGAGATCGTCGAGTTGGGCGGCGACCCGGATATGCAGCGCGATCCACCTGACCTGAGCATTGCGCCCCCTTCGGTCCAGATGCGCAAAGACGTGGACCTGGAGCAAGAGGCGATTGACAAGTATCGCCGCCACATGGAGCAAATCGACGACGAAAAGATCCGCCGATTGCTCGCTCGTATCATCCATGACGAGATCGAGCACCAGAAAAAGTTCCGGCGTTTTGCGGAAGAGTTTGAGCAGGAGGGCGAGCCTGAGCCGGAAGGCGAGGGAGAAGAGGTCAGTGAGCGACTGGCCGACATTATCAACTATGGCGTGCGCCACGAATACACCGTCATCCTGCAGTACCTCTATCACTCCTTTGTGGCCGATGATTGGGAGCTCAAGGAGGAGATGGAGAACGCTGCCATCAACGAGATGCAGCACATGGGATGGCTGGGCGAGGAACTGCAGGAAAAGGGGCAACAGCCCGATTTCAACCATGAAGAGCCCTTCCTCAGCCGCGATCATGTTGCCAACCTCAAGGCCGACATCGCCATCGAGGACGAGGTCACCCAGGCCTACAGCAATCAGATCCCCGAAGTGGAAGACGAGGAACTCCAGGAGATCCTGGCCCGCATCCGCGACCACGAGATCTATCACTCAGATGTCTTTCGCGATCTCCTCGAGGAGGCCAAGGAACGACAGCGCAAAGCGCGGGGCGACAAGTCTGAGGCCACCGACGAAAGCAAAGACGAGCCGCCTTCAGGGGCCCCTGATGTCCCCTCTATCGGCAGCCTTCGGGATTAGGGCGACGAACCACATCTATCACATAATCGATACAGGAGGACGACATGACAGAGTACCTTATGCGTGATGATGCCCCCATGAGCGAGGCGGTGTGGAAGGCCATTGACAATATGGTCACCACGGTAGTCAAAAAACAGCTGGTCGGACGACGGGTAGTCCCTATGGTTGGGCCTCTGGGCTGGGGCGTCGAGGTGGCGCCGTTGATCGGCTTTGGCACCGAAGATGACATCGTTATCGCGCAAGACATCGACTATATCAAACTGCAACAACTCGAGGCCGAGTTTCGCATCCGTCTCAAGCACATGGCCATGGCGGATCAGACACCCTATCCGATGGATCTGGGCGCCGTAGCGACGGCATCTGTAGACATCGCCAAGCAAGAGGACACGCTGATCCTACTGGGCTTGATGGAAGATGCCCCCACCGAGGCTCTCGGCGATTGGTCCGTCCCCAATGGCCCCTTTTCCGCCGTGGCACATGCCGTCGCCAGTATGCGCGCCAACGCCTTTGACGGCCCCTTTGCCCTCATCATGAGCCATACCATGTACGCACAGTTGGCCAGCCTCCGAGAGTACGGCCAGTTAGAGATCGAGCGTGTCGAGAGGCTGGTAGAGGCTGGCATCTACCAATCGAGCGTGATGCCCGATAACCAGGTGCTGGTGGTTAGCCCCCAGCCATGGAACATGGACATGGTCGTAGGGCAGGATATCGCCACCGCCTTTGTGGGCAACGAGGGCCTCGACTTGGGCTTTGTGATTCTCGAGACGCTGGCTCTCCGCCTCAAGCGACCGGGCGCCGCGGTAGTCATGGGCTAGATCAGCTCTCGTTCATGCTGCCTTAAAAGTCACCTTGCATAGGCCCGCTCAGCGGGCGATAGATTCGATAGATACACATCAAGAGCCGTTCACTGAAAGCATCCTCTCGGGATCGCGAGGGCAGGCGTTTTTCGTGCTTCTCAAAGAGGATGCTATCAGATCAACATAAACCTTTGCCCTGGCACCTGTATCGGGGCAAAGCCATCGGGAGGTAAACATGCCTGCAAATGAAATCAGCTTTCGCATCGGAGGCGAGGCCGGGCAGGGGGTCGAATCGAGTGGGGCGGGCTTTTGCCAGGCGCTCACTCGGGCCGGGCTCCAGGTCATCGGCGTCCCCAGCTACTTTGAGCGCATCCGCGGTGGCCACAACCACTATTCCATCCGCGCCGCCAACCGCGAAAAACCGGTGTGGAGCGTGCGAGAGACCGTGGACGTCCTGCTCGCCCTCAACGCCGAGACTGTCGCCGAGCATCTGAACTGCATGAGCCCAAACGGCGTCATCATTGTCGACGAGGATACCGATCTGGAGGCGATGCAGTCCGAGTTGGATGAGAGCGACGTACAACTTTTGTCTGTACCCATCAAAGAGATCGCCGTCAAACATGGCAGCGACGTCATGACCAACACGGCGGCGCTTGCTGTTGCAGCGGCGGTATCCGGCTTTGATGTGAAATATATGATGAGCGTCATCGAGGACAACTTTCGGGTCAAAGGTGACAAGATCGTAAACGCTAACCAGGCTGTCGCCCAAGAAGCGTACGACCTGGCTACCGATCAGTATGGCCTCCTGGTGTCCGAGGCGCTGGGAGACCGCGAGTCGCCACCGCGCCTCAGCCTGCACTGTAACACAGCCTTCGCCATGGGCACCCTCGTGGGCGGCTGCAAATTCGTCGCCGGCTATCCCATGACGCCCTGGTCGTCGGTACTCGAGTACCTGTCAGGCCATGCGGCTGGCTGGGGCATGGTCGTCAAGCATGCCGAGGATGAAATCGCGGCGGTAAATATGACCATTGGTGCCGCTTACGCTGGCGTGCGCGCCATGACCGGCAGCTCGGGCGGTGGCTTTGACCTCATGACCGAAGGGATTAGCCTGGCGGCCATGACCGAGACGCCTCTGGTGGTGCTCTTGGCCCAGCGTCCCGGCCCGGCCACTGGCCTTTCTACCCGTACCGCACAGGGCGATCTGATGCTGGCGATCTATGCCGCCCATGGCGAGTTCCCCCGCATCGTGCTCGCCCCACACACGCCCGAGGAGCACTTTTTCGCAGCGGCCCGCGCCCTGAACATCGCAGAAAAGTACCAGTGTCTGGTCATTGTGCTCACCGATCACTATTTCGCCAACACTGTCACATGCCGCGACCGATCGCTGTTCGATCTCGATGCCATAACGGTTGAGCGGGGCAAGTGGATCACGGCTCAGGAACTGGATGACATGGACGAGTACGATCGATTTGCCGTCACAGATGATGGCGTCTCGCCGCGCGTCATCCCCGGTTCCCATCCCAAGGCCGTCTTTTTGACCACCAGCAACGAGCACCGTGAAGATGGCCATATCTCGGAAGACCCTTATGTCGTGGTAGACCAGATCAGCAAACGCAATCGTAAGCTGGAAGGTATGCGGAGCGAGATTCGCCCGCCCTTGCGTGAGGGACCCGAGAATGCCGACCTGACGATGGTGACTTGGGGCTCGACCTATGGTCCCGCGCTAGAAGCTATGGAGATCCTGAACGAAAATGGCGGGTCGGCCAATATGGTCCACTTTGTGGACATGTGGCCCTTCCCGACAAGAGCTGTGCAAGAAGCACTGTCCGATGCCAAGCGCATCGTCGTGATAGAAGGCAACATCACGGGGCCTCTGGCCCATCTGATCGAGACCCATGCGGATATTCCGATCCAAGAGCGCATCAACAAATATGACGGGCGACACTTTACTTATGAGTATATCCTCGCCCAGTTGGAGGACTGATAATGGCAACCTTACAAGAGTATGCAGTAGATATTCGACCCACCTGGTGCTCGGGCTGCGGAGACTTTGGCATCTGGAACGCGCTCAAACGTGCCTTTGTCGCTGCCGAGTACGACCCCCAGGACATCGTCATGGTGAGCGGTATCGGCTGCGGTAGCAAGATGAACGACTATATGCGCGTCAACGGCCTGCATACGCTGCATGGCCGGCCTGTGCCCGTGGCGCAAGGCGTACGCCTGGCCAACACAGCCCGCAAGGTGATCTGCGTCCATGGCGATGGCGACGGCTATGGCGAGGGCGGCAATCACTTTTTGCATGCAGCGCGCCGCAATATGGGCATCGTGGATCTGGTAGAGAACAATCACGTCTATGCTCTCACCCGAGGCCAGTACTCTCCTACCAGCTACAAAGGCTTCAAGACTTCGACCTCGCCCTTTGGCGTGCTGGAAAAGCCGGTCAATCCTCTCGGCCTGGCCCTTTCGCAGGGTGCGACTTTTGTCGCCCGAGGGCATTCGCTGGACCTCGAGCAGCTACAGCATCTGATCGTCGAGGCGCTGGATCATCGCGGCTATGCCTTTATCGACGTTATGCAGGTCTGCGTGACCTACAACCGCGAGATGCTTTATGACTGGTACCGCGAGCATACCTACAAGGTCGATGAGAACGGCGACTATGATCCCTCCGATTGGGACGCCGCCATGAAAAAGGCTATGGAGTTCCCCGGCGGGGATCGGGTTCCCACGGGCATCATCTACCGTACCGAAGATGTGCCCGCCTACGAAGAGGGCGAGCCGACCCTCGAGGCAGGCCCTCTGGTAGATCAGCCACTGCGCACGCGCCCCTGGGAAGACTATCAGATCCTGCTCGATGAGCAGATGTAGATGCGACAGAGGCCCAGTACAACGGTCGTGATATAGGAAGATGCCTTGATGGACGTAGTTGTCTATACGACAAGTACCTGTCCCTATTGCGCATCGCTCAAAGGGTATCTTTCTAGCCGAGGGATCGCGTTCGTAGAGCGCAATGTGGAAACCGATCCCTCGGCAGCCCAGGAGATGGTGCGCATCTCGGGTCAGCAAGGGGTGCCTGTTACCCAGATCGGTGACGAGGTGATCGTTGGGTTTGATCAGGCGCGCCTCGAGCAGGCCCTGGCAGGGGCACAACGCCCTCGGCTGGGGGCCGGTGTGGCCGATGCTGCGCAGATGGCCGCACAGGGCCGAACCTCCCAACATGAGGGCGCCTATGTGGGGCGCGTTCGGCCAGATGGCGCAGCAGCGCGTGCTGGACTAAGGTCAGGCGATGTCATCACCTCCTTGGCCGGCCGTCCAGTACGCAACGCCATGCAACTGGAGCAACTGGTGGCGCGCGTGCGCCCCGGCGCTCGGGTGCCCATCGAGTATGTGCGCAACGGCGCCATCAAGCGTACCGAGCTGGCGTTCTAGCAGGTATCACCGACGAGGTCATTATACATAACACATCATACAGGGGAGTCGGATCATGGCAGATGATCAGGTGTTGAGAGCTTTGGGTCGTGCCCTAAAGCTGGAGCAGGACGGCTATTCCTTTTACACGCAGGCCGCCGAGCGCGTCCAAGATTCGGACTGCAAGCAGACCTTGCTGTCGCTGGCCGACGACGAAAAGATGCACGAGGCCATGATCGTACGCCAGCTCGAGGCGATGAGCGAGGACGGAGACTATGTCTATCTGCCTCATGTCAAGCCCGTGGACATCGACCTGGCCGCTGACATTGTGCCACCCGATCCCTCGCAGGTCGAGGAGCGTGTAAGCGAGAACGCCGATGAGCTCGAGGCCCTCCAGACAGGTATGGAGATCGAGATGCGTAGCTATGACCTCTATCGTCAGGCAGCGTTAGAGACCGAGAGCGAAGCCGGCACCCAGATGTACGAGTGGCTCGCCGCCGCCGAGATGATGCACTTTGATCTGCTGATGAGCAACTACGAGGCCTTGAATATGCGTTCCAAGTGGGTATAACACCCTCTAGAGCGATTTGTTCGACGATACAGATACATTCTTACGTAAGGAGAAGACAATGGCAGATGTAGTCGAGGTCCTGAAAAAAGGCATGAGCACCGAGCTTTGGGGGCGCCGCTTTTACCGGGAGGCCGCAGAGCGCACTGAAAGCGCGGATGGAAAACGGATCTTTCGAAGCCTGATAGAAGAAGAGACCCGTCACCTGGAGATCCTCTGCGGACAATACGCGGCCTTTTCTAGGGACCAGGCCTGTGTCTCGATGGAACAGGCCGCCGAGCTGGCACAAGAGGTCGATCCCACCGACATATTTCCCCAGGCCGAGGCCGCCGAGAACCTCATTCCTCCCGATATGACCGATGAGCAGGCCCTCCAGATGGCCATGGACTTTGAGCAGCGTGGCTATGATCTCTACAAGCAAGCGGCTGAAGAAGCCGAGACCATGCACGAGCGCGAGCTGTGGGAATATCTGGCCGACGCCGAAGACAAGCACTATGCCTTTTTGCAGGAAACCCACGAGTATCTGGTCAACGATGGTGTATGGTTCTTTGATGACCGAGAGCTCCCCTTCTTTGAAGGCTAGCGGCACGCGCCTTGTCTGCGACGAGGAGCCCCGACGTTGACTGGCACCATCATCAATATCATCGCTGTCCTGTTAGGGGGCGGGCTGGGAACCCTTTTGGGCGACCGCCTGCCCCAACGCATGCGAGAGACCGTCATGCACGGCATCGGATTGGTGACCCTGGTCGTGGGCATTCATCTCACTCTCCAGACGCAGAACATTCTGATCGTCATGGGCAGTGTCCTGGTGGGTGCCCTTTTGGGTGAATGGTGGCAGATCTCGGCCGGATTGGAGCGCGCCAGCGAGTGGCTGCGACAGCGCGTCGCACAGCGCCTCTCCGACCGCAGTCTCGCTCACTTTACCGAGGGCTTTGTCACCGCCAGCCTGGTCTTTTGCGTCGGGCCCATGACGATCGTGGGCGCGATTCAGGATGGGCTCACCGGCGATTTTTCGCTTCTGGCGATAAAGTCGGTGCTGGATGGCTTTGCCGCCCTGGCCTTTGCCTCTACCCTGGGCATCGGCGTGCTCTTTTCGATTCTTACGTTGCTCGTCTATCAGGGCGGCATTACGATGCTGGCCGGGTTCGCCGAGATGGTTCTCACAGCACCCATGATCGCTGAAATGTCCGCCACCGGTGGAGTCCTCATTCTTGCCATCGGGCTCCTGCTCCTGGATCTCAAGCGTATCCGTGTGGCCAACCTGTTGCCGGCTCTCCTAATCGCGCCACTGATTGTGGCAGCGCTCCAGGCGCTGGACATACCACTGGCCCCCTGATCACCCACTCGGAGGTTCCCATGAAAAAGATCGGCTGTAACACACTCTATGATGGCGGCGAATTGGGACTCACCACAGATTTCGACATGGCAGCCATTCAACGCTCCCTGGACCGCAACCGCGCCCTGGGCTATGAAACCGTCGAATACTCGCATCTGTGCCATCTCACGACTGACGAGGCGAGCGAGATCGGAGCCTATGCCGAGTCCATCGGCCTGGAGAGCTGGTCCGTCCACGCCGAGTCACCATTTGGGTTCGTGTTGGGCGCAACGGAGGAAGAAGCCACCGGATACCTGAATAACGCCATCGAAGTCTGCTATGCCGTTGGCGCGCAGGTCGTCGTGGTGCACGCGCCCATTCTGCTGGGGCTCACACTGGGCGATCTCCCCGACATACCCGAGCTGCTGGCACAGGATATGGCGGTCCTAGGACCTGCGCAGACCTGGGCCGCCGAACGCGGGGTAGAACTGGCCCTGGAGAATGGGCGCACTCTGGCGCACTGGGTTTATATCCTCAGCCTGATCGAACAGCTGGGAGCCGACCATTTGGGCGTCTGTGTGGATACCGGCCACGCCAACCTGGGCGACCTGGGCGCACCACGCGCCATCCGCATGGCTGGCCCGCGTCTATTGACCTTGCACCTGCACGATAACTGGGGCGAGGTGGATGACCATCTGCCGCCCGGCCAGGGCAATATCGACTGGCCTAACGTCCTATCAGCCTTGCGCGAGGTGGGCTTCTCTCGGCCGCTGCAACTCGAGCTGACCGATCGCGCCCCTCATCGCGCCTATGATCAGGCCCTGGAGATGGAGCTGGGTTATCAGAATACGCGTCGTCTGGCAGGTCTGTAGTCAAACGTGTCCCGCTTGAGCCCAGGACCATGGCGCCCGATACCGCGACAGACTATGCTTCGCAGGCCCAGGCCATTTGACGCCCCTCTTGGTCTGTGCGATAATGGCTGGTGGTCTGTGGATGGTTACCACAATTCATTGGAGGGGGATCGGCAGGTATGGTCAGTGAGGAAAGGACTGAGCAAGTAGCTCAGGCAGAAGAATCAAAGCAAGAACAAGAGCAAACAGTCTCGGCCACTGAGGGCGGGGCGCCCCAAGAGCAGGCCAAGGCCAACGCTCGCCCCTCCGAGATCAGCGAACTCAAGAGCGGCCAACGGCTCAAGGGCAAAGTCAGAAGGATCGTCGACTTTGGCGCATTCATAGACATCGGCGTAGGCCGAGATGGTCTGGCGCATATCTCGACACTGCAAAGGGCCGGGATCGACAAGACCCTCAAGGTCGGTGACGTGATCGATGTGCAGGTCCGCCGTGTAGACCTGGACCGCAATCGCATCAGCCTTACCGTGCCTGGGGCCGGACGTAGCGACAAAAAGCCCCTGGAACAGATCAAGGCAGGCAGCGAGGTGACCGGGCGCGTGGTGCGGCTCGTGGATTTCGGCGCCTTTGTGGATATTGGCGCCCAAACCGACGGCCTGTTGCATATCTCGGAGCTTTCTAACGAGTATGTGAACCATCCCCGTGAGGTGCTAGAGGTGGGGCAAGAGGTCCAGGTGCGTATTCTCGATGTGGACACAGAGCGCCGTCGCCTCTCTCTCTCGATGAAGCAGACGGAGAGTCAGGCAGAGCCCACCTATCAGTCAGAACCGCAAGAGGACAACAGTGTCAGCGCCTTTGCGGCGGCCTGGCAAGAAGCTCTTGATAACCAGCAACGCAATAGCAACTAGTCCGAGATCGGATCGATTCACAGGACAAGCTTGCTCAGCTTGTCCTGTTTCGCTTTACAGGATCGGCCACTGTCGCTACAATCGGCGGTGACCTGCGAAAGACAGGGGTGTCTACCGCCTCGTCCCAGCCAGCCGCGCAATTCAACACGGAATATAGCCCGGGTGCCAGTGAACCATTGCCAAGGGAGGAGTGGATCGAATGTTGATTCAAGAGGCCATGAGCGTCTTTTGGCAGAGCTTGCGTGACACCTGGGAAGAGCTTTTGCCATTGACCGTGGTCAACATCGTCTGGTTCCTCTCGTGGGCGCTGCCCCTCTTTGCCGTTGTCTCTGTCGGAATTCCGATTCTCACGTTCTTGCTCTTGATCGTTGGCGTCCTTCTCTTCCCCGTCAGTACCGCCGGCATCTACTATGTCACGCATCGCGTTGCTCGGGGCAAGACCTTTCACTTTGCCGACTTTGTCGATGGCGTGCGCATCTACTGGTGGCGCGCGATCCTCTGGTTGCTGGCGAACCTCCTCGTCATCTGGCTGATCTGGGTCAACCTCTGGTTCTATTCAGGCCGCGTCGAGGGCCTCTTGGGCTTGGCGATTGGCGGGTTCTGGCTGGCCTTGATGCTCTTTTGGTTCGTCATGCAGCTCTACTTTTGGCCCATGCTGATCCAGCTCGAGGACCCACGCATGCTACTGGCCTGGCGCAATTCGGCACTGCTGATTCTCGTCAACCCATTCTATGCCTTCTTTTTCGTGTCATTCACGCTTCTGATCGCCGTTCTCAGCACCATTGTCGCCATCATCCTCATCTTTGCCGGCATGACCATCATCGCGCTTTTGGGCAACAATGCGGTCCTGATCCTGCTGCACAAGCTGGGCAAGATCGACGATCCTCGCCCGCCAACCCCTCCGGTATAATCTTGCGTATCGCTTTGCCAAGCCTGTATCTGGCATGCCCGTACGCCCTGCCCTTTTACACAGCAGCCCAGCGCGCAATATATGAACATGGTTAAGATCCAGGCCAGTAGAGCAGAGCTATGCGCGCGCCCACTCCCAACCTACTCGTGACTCGTGGGCTCTCGCTTTTTCAATATTCGGGCTGAAACGCGACAGCCTTCTCGGAAAATCGGTTGATGCGCCATACCCCGCATGCTATAATTGAAATGGTAACGTATGACTGTACGTGAGTGGGGAGGTCGCTACATGAGCCATAACAATCATCTCAAGCCAGAACAACTGCGTCAGAAAACAGACGCTGCTCTCTTTACCTTTGAATCTACCGAGGAACTCGAGCCTCTTGAGCGCATAATAGGCCAGGATCGGGCGGTTACAGCCATAGATTTCGGCGTCGAAATCCCCAGCAAAGGCTATAACATCTATGCTGTCGGTCCGCCAGGCTCTGGCCGTACCACCGCCGTACGGCGTTTCTTGAATCAGCGTGCAGCCGGACGCCCCGCACCCCCTGATTGGTGTTATGTCTACAACTTTGATGAACCACGCCAGCCACGCGCTCTCCAACTACCCTCTGGCCGGGCCAATGAGCTACGCCGGAAGATGGAGGAGCTCGTCGAGCGCATCCAGGACGAGCTTCCGCGCATGTTTGAAGGCCAGTCGTACGAGGAGCGCCGGCGCGAGTTCATGCAAGAGATGCAAGAGCGCCAGATGGAGATCTACCAGAATCTGGAGAACTATCTCAATGAGCGGGGCTTTGCTCTCATTCGTTCACAGGCCGGGCTGGCTATCGCTCCCATGCTCAACGGAGAGGTGCTCAGCGCAGAAGATTATCAGAAGCTGGATCCAGAGATCAAGAAACGCTTTGAGGACCACCGCCCCGAGCTCCAAAGAGAGTTTGATGAGGCCATGCGTAAAGCGCGCCAGTTGGATCGCGAGAGCAAAGAAGCCCTGGAGCGAATCAACGCCGAGATGGTAGGCTTTTTGCTGGATACCCTTATGGCCGATATCCGCGAGGCCTTTGAGGAATGCCCCCAGGTTTTAGAACACCTGAACGCTGTGCGCGCCGATATTATCTCTAACCTCAACCGACTCATGCCTCGTGGCGAGGGACAGCAGCAACAACTGCCCTTTGGCCTATCTCCACAGCGCCAGCAAGAGAGAGCCTTTGACCGTTACGCCATCGGTGTATTGGCTCAGAACGAATCAGGACAGCCGGCCCCCGTGATCATTGAGGACAATCCCAACTATCATAATCTGCTGGGGCGCATCGAACACCGCACCGAGATGGGCACCATGGTCACCGATTTCCGCCAGATCCGCCCGGGCGCCTTGCACCGTGCCAATGGTGGCTACCTGGTCGTTGAGGCGCGGGGCCTGCTGACCAACGCCATGGCCTATGATGCCCTCAAGCGAGCCCTGCGCAATAACGAGATCAAGATCGAGGAAATGGCCCAGTTCTTTGGCCTGGTGGCCACCGTCAGCCTGGAGCCAGAGCCGATCCCGTTGGATGTCAAGGTCGTCATAATCGGCGATCACCGGCTCTATCAGGTGCTCTATGCGATGGATGAAGAGTTTCGCGAGCTCTTCAAGGTCAAGGCCGAGTTCGTGATGGACATGAGTCGTGACAAAAACAGCCTGCAAGACCTTGCCGGATTTGTGGGCGATCTCTGTCGGCGCGAGAGCTTGATACACTTTGCCCCCGAGGCCGTGGCTCGCCTCGCCGAAGAGAGCAGCCGCGCGGCATCCGACCAGGAAAAGCTCTCTACTCACTTTGCCAGCATGGCCGACCTGGTGCGAGAATCGTCCTATCATGCCAACCGCGCCGGGCATAGCCTGACCCAAGCGAGTGATATACAGAATGCCGTTGACGACAAGCGGCGCCGCCTGGACTATGTGAAACAACGCTATCTTGAGGTCATCCGGCGTGGTACGATCCTCGTCCAGACAGAGGGAGCCATAGTTGGCCAAACCAACGCCCTCTCGGTAGCGCAGTCAGCCGATTTTATCTTTGGGCTACCCTCACGCATCTCGGCGCGGACCTTTATGGGGCGTTCCTCTGTAGTGAGTGTGGAACGAGAGGTCAAGCTGAGCGGCCCCATCCATGGCAAAGGCAACATGATCCTATCTTCCTATCTGGCCGGCCGCTTTGCACAGCAACGCCCCCTGACCATGTCCGCCAGCCTGACCTTTGAGCAGAACTATAGTGGCGTCGAGGGCGATAGCGCCTCCTCAACCGAGCTGTACTCGATCCTCTCCAGCCTGGCCGATGTACCGATCAAGCAGAGCTTCGCAGTCACCGGCTCGGTGAGCCAGTCAGGCCAGGTGCAGGCCATCGGCGGTGTCAACGCCAAAATCGAGGGCTTTTTCGATCTGTGCCGAGAGCGCGGCCTTACCGGCGACCAGGGCGTTCTCATCCCACAATCCAACGTCCGCAACCTCATGCTGCGCTCTGATGTGGTCGAGGCCGTCGAGCAAGGTCAGTTTCATATCTGTGCCGTCTCGACCATCGAGGAGGGCATCGAGCTGCTGACCGGTATGCCCGCCGGTGAGGAGGACGAGGAAGGCAACTATCCCGAGGGCACTCTTTATGCTCTGGTCAAGAAAAAGCTGGATACGTACGCCGAGCGCATGAAAAGGGTCAGCCAGCCACAACGCAATGACAATCAGGGATCTGAGCAAGAGTCCGAGCCAGAAGAGAAATCCGACGACGAAGACGACCTGCCAGATCCCGATATCCCCGTCTCGTCCTAAGAACGCACCGCCCCCACCATTGCATGAAACATCAAGCCGCCGGGTCGCATCAGCTGACCCGGCGGCTTGGCGTCTCCCGACGTCAGGTGGTACTGTTGGCCACACCCGTGCCACATTTTTCGGGGGCCTTTTGACACCGAGAAAATGAGGCCTACAATTCTTTCTCAGGGCCTGCTTTGCCGTTCACGGCGGGGGGCTGTTCTTTTTGAGCGTCGGTTTCCCGAAAGCTGGTGGGGCATAATGGGCTACCTGTGGGCTTCTGAGAGTCTGTGGAGCAATGTCCTCATCGGCGCCCTGGCGTTGGCGCTCCTGATCAAAAGCGCTGACGAAGTGGTCAAACGCCTGGTGGGTCTGGCAGAGTACTTTGATCTGTCTACCACGTTCATGGGCATGACCGTGGTCTCGCTGGCCACCAGCATTCCCGAGATCAGCGCCCATCTGACCGCCTCGGTGGGCATTCTGACCGGCACCCTCGACTATGAACAGTCCTCGGCGATCGTCCTTGGCGCCAACATCGGCTCTGACGTGGTGCAACAGACCTTGATCCTGGGCCTGGTGGTCTTTTTTGCGGGCGGCCTCTATTTTCGGCGCTATTTTCTCCTCAAGAGCTTGCTCCCCATGATCGGCACCACCCTCATGTGCCTGATCTTGGGCTGGAATCAGGTCTATTCGCGCCTTGATGGCTTGATCCTCTTTGGCACTTTTTTTGCCTATACCTATTATCTCTATCGTGATGAGCGCAAGTTCTATCAGCGTAGCGAGACAGTAGAGACCGACCCCCAGAGTGTGCCCCAGTCCCGGCGCGAGGCGCAGAAATATGCCCTTATCGCGCTTGGCGCCATGGCATTGACCGTGCTGAGCGCCAATGTGGTGCTTCATGTCACCGAATTTGTGGTGGAGAATACGGGCATTGCCGGTTCCCTCATTGGCGTGGTTACCCTGGGCATCGCTTCGGCGCTGCCCGAACTCATGACCGCTATCTCGGGCATTCGCAAGAAGGAACACGGCATCTCCCTGGGGACGCTCATCGGCAGCAACATCACCAATCCCCTTGTAGCGATCGGCGGCGGCGCCCTGCTGTCTACCTATTGGGTGCCACGCCCCCTCATCCATTGGGATCTGCCCTGGGAGACCATCAGCGGGGCCATCCTCTTGGGCATGTTATGGTTTCGAAAGGGTAGGCTGGGCAAAGCCGGGGCGATCTATCTTATGTTTCTCTACTTTGTCTATCTTATTGGGCGTGCACTCTTGTTCCCTACAGATTTTTACTACTGACAAGCCGGCCGTCAAGCTCCCACCTGATCGTATGGAGCGTGCATACCGATTGCGCCAAGGCGGTGCATATTAGTCCCCCTACCCCCGACAGTGTTGTGATATAATCGAGCCAAGATGCCGTGACGAGGGGAGTGAATGGATGTTTACTGAGCGTACTGTGGCTGATTTCTTGGACGCCCTGGCTTCGTCCGAACCAACGCCGGGCGGAGGAAGCACCGCCGCGCTGGCCGGCGCCCTGGCCGCTGGGCTGGTCAGCATGGTCTGCCAGCTCACCATCGGCAAACGGCGCTTTCGCGATGTGGAGGCCGCGCTGCAAGAGATCTTGGCCCAGGCCGAGGCCCTGCGCCAGCGCATGGGCGAGCTCATGGAACGGGATGCCGCAGCCTATACGAGTGTCATGGGCGCCTATCGCCTGCCGAATCATGCCCCCGAGGAGCAGCAGCATCGCCAGAGCGTGATGCAAAAAGCCCTAGAGGAAGCCACTCTTGTCCCTTTGGAGATTGCCGAGGGCTGCGCCCAGATCCTCGAGCTGGCTTTGCCGGCTGCCGAGCTGGGCAACCCCTGGGCCGTAAGCGATGCCGGGGCTGCCGCTCTTCTGGCCGAGGCCGCACTTTACGCCGCCCTCCTCAATGTACACATCAACCTTCGCAACCAACAAGACACGCCGCTTGCGGCCGATGCGCGCCATCGGATGGATGATCTGACGGCCCGAGCCAAGCAAAAGGAGCGCATCCTGGAGCTGGTACATCAGCGCATCGCAAGCGGATCGTAGGAGGAATACCCGGATGTCTGCAGAGATACTGGATGGACGCGCCATTGCGCGTTCCATGCGCCAAGAGATCGCCGACGATGTCGCCCAGTGGGTCGACAAAGAGGGACAACCACCGACCCTGGCCATCGTTCAGATGGGAGCCGATCCTGCGTCGGACCGTTACGTGAGAGCCATCGAGAGAGGGTTCAAGGGTGTGGGCATGCTTGTGCGGCGTGTGGCCCTGGCCGCAGACGCGACCCAGGAGCGCATGGCCGAGGCGCTCGAGCAATTGGGCATGGATGATGATGTGCAGGGCGTCATCGTGCAACTGCCGCTCCCCCTACACATCAAAGAATCGGTGTTACATAAACTATCGCCGGTCAAGGATGTGGATGGCATCCATCCTCTGAATGCCGGGCTGCTGTTGCAGCGCTCCAAAGCGGCGCTGGTGCCGGCCACCCCCCTGGGGGCGATGGAGCTGCTGCGCCGCTACAATATCGATGTCGAGGGCAAGAACGCAGTCCTGGTGGGGCGTAGCCGCATCGTTGGGCTCCCCATGTCGTTGCTTCTGTTGCATCGCCACGCCACGGTAACCGTCTGCCACACACGCACCCGCGATCTGGCCAAGATCACCCGCACCGCCGATATCCTTGCTGTGGCCGTGGGCCGGCCCGCCATGATCACACGAGAGATGGTACGCTCTGGGACGGTGGTGATCGACTTTGGCATCAATCTGATGAATGGCGAGATGGTGGGCGATGTGGACAAGGGCGTGGCCGAGGTTGCCAGCTATATTACCCCCGTCCCCGGAGGCGCCGGCCCGATGACCAATATCATGCTCATGCGCAACACGCTCCAGGCGGCACAACGTCAGCGCGAATTGCGCGACAAAGCCTAGGTGCGCTGCTCCGAGAGCTCGTACAGCCGCATGATGATCCAGATGCTCATGACGGCAAAGGCAAGGTTCACGGCCTCGGCTATGGCAAAACCCGCCAGCCGGGCCAGGCCGGGAACGATGATGGCGATAGAGGTGTGATAGAGAACGGCAAAGCCAAACCAGCGCTTTTGCCCCGAGGCCAGACTCTCCATCACCAGCAGCGCCCAGGCTACCTGGTGGGGCAGGGCCAGTATGCGCTCGAATGCCACGATCAAAGGCTGCACCCACGAGACGTTGGCGATCTCATGGAGCATTGCGGCCTCTGCCGTGCCTGCGCCCGGGCTGAGTTGCTGCACCAGCGCCAGCGGATCCATGCGCCCCATGATCAGATAAGTCACAAAGCCGATAAAGGTCAACCCGGCGATCAGCCACATGGTCTCCAGGGCATTGTGCCCCAGCCCATAGGCCACGCCATTCCGCCAGATCAGCCGGTAGTTCCCCCTGCGAAAGAGAAAGCGGTAGCCCAGCCAGCGTCCACTCTCCTCGATCAGCGCGGTGAGCAGCGCCATGGTCATCAGCCAGGCAAAGGCGCCCCAGGCTGTTTTGAGAGACTCGCCCCAGATCGCGTCAAGAAAAATGCTCAGTGGCAGCCAGGTAAAGAGCTGAAAGACAGCAAAGATCAGCGCACCATAGGCGAACAGAGGCCATGGTGTACGGGTGTGTCTCCGAAAAACCAAGATGGCCGCCAGCGGGTAGCCAACTTGGATCAAGAGCGATATGATAAAGGCCAGAATCGTGGCAGCCTGCAAGAACCCCCCTAATACGACCGAGCTGTCGGCCCCATTATAGCAGTGCCGTTGAGCCTATCAAGTCGAACCATCAAGCAAAAAAACTGGATCACCGAGAGGAGAGACATGACCAATCCATCCAACTTTGTCGATCGAGCCCTTGACCAGGGCGAGGGCATCTTGCGCCTGGCGCCCACCTGGGTGCCGCGCAGCTTTTGCATCCCTGGCCGCCGGCTCAAACTGCATCCCGATGATTATTACGCCTTGGGCGCCGATCGCGGCGGCATCGACGAGCGCTGGTTCGCCTCTACCGTCCAGGCTGACAACGGTCCGGGCACGCCCCCCGATGAAGGGCTCAGCTATATCGTCGGCCAAGACGGACAGGAGGAGCGCCTTACCCTGCGCGATGCCGTGGCTGCCGCCGGAGCCGACATCATCGGCCCGCGCCTGCTGGAGGCTTGTGGCGAATGGCCCATGTATGCCAAGTTCTTTGACAACCTGGGCCCCCTGCCCCTGCATCTGCACCAGATGTCAGCCGATGCCGAGCGGGTCGGCCAGAACGCCAAACCCGAGGCCTACTTTTTTCCCACACAGCTCAACAACCACGGCGGACGTTTCCCCTACACCTTTTTGGGGCTCCAGCCCGGCGTCACGCGGGAACAGGTCAAGACATGCCTGGAGAACTGGAATCGGGGCGATAACAAAATTCTGAACCTGTCGCAGGCCTACCTGCTGGAGCCGGGGACCGGCTGGGACGTGCCTGCCGGCGTACTGCATGCCCCGGGTAGCATGCTCACCTACGAGCCGCAGGCCGCCAGCGACGTGTTCGCCATGTTCCAGTCTCTGGTGGACAAGGTCCCCATCGCGCGAGATCTGCTGGTCAAGAACGTGCCCCCGGCGCACCATGACAACCTCGACTATATGGTCCAGATGCTGGACTGGGAGTTGAATACCGATCCCGAGCTGTATGCCCATCGCTTTATGCCACCGCGCCCCCTGGTTTCGGCGCAGGAGGCCGAGGCGCTGGGCTGCTGGGATGAATGGATCGCCTACCGCAGCCCGAGCTTTTCCGCCAAGCAGACCACGATCTTTCCGGGGCGCGAGGCGACTCTACAGGATGCGGCCTGCTATGGGCTGATCGCGGTGCAAGGCCATGGCGAGCTGGGGCCCTGGTCCATCGAGACCCCAGCCATGATTCGCTTTGGCCAGCTCACCAACGACGAGTTCTTTGTCACCGAGCAGGCGGCTCGCGCTGGCGTGCGCGTCCGCAATCTGAGCCAGACCGAGCCCCTGGTCATGTTGCGCCACTTTGGCCCCGATAACCCGGATCTAGACGCATAAAGAGACGGGGCGCTCACCAAGAGCGCCCCGTCCATTATTCTGAGCCCCGTTACGCGATCGATCGCTTCCAGACCAGGCCACCCAGGCCCATGGCATACAGCGCGCGGGAATCTCCTTCTCCCAAAAGCGCCAGCCCGATCACACTCTGGCCTTCCATGCCCTCACTAAAGAGATGCCACGTGCGCCCGCCATCGGTGGATCGATAGACGCCATTGCCCGTGGCCGCATACAACAGCGCGCCATTGTCGATCTCGCCGATGGCGACCAGGCTGAGCACGTTGGCTCCATTGGGGTCCACCGCCGTGCTGATCCAGACGTCCTTGGCGCGGCGCAACGGCCGCAGGCAATACGGCCCCGTAGCTAGCACCGCCTGATCGGCCACTCCATCGGTGACCCCCACTGGCATCGTGATGTGCACCCAGCGGGAATCGGTCTGCTGTGTGGTCAGCTGGTGCCAGGTTCGGCCCCTGTTGCGCGAGCGCCATAGAGCCACCCGCGTCGGGTTGGTGCGTGTTCCCTCAATGACCGTGCCCATGTATAGTGTACGGTCCTCGGCAAAGGCCGGTGAGGCCACGATGGTGAGCACCTCTTGGCCCTCTGTGGGCGGGTCCTCTACGGACTGCCAGCTCATGCCGCCGTCACGACTCGTGAGCAGTTCGCCTTCCACCGTGCCAGCCCAGCCCAGATTCTCTTCTGGCAGCACCAGCAAGGCCGAGATGCCTTCCTTCTCATAGCGCAGACGCCAGCTCTTGCCATAGGCCGTCCCGCGCAGGATGCCAAGCTCCTGGCTCGAGAGGAATACCTGGCCGTCTCCCGGCATCGACATGGCCGCCAGGGGCAGGTACATCTCCAGGCCTTCCATTGCCCGCCAGCTATCTCCTGCGTCCTCGGAAAGGTACGCGCCTTCTTGCGGGCCCATCGTGCAGAGCAGCCCATCACTGGTGATCAGGCGTGCAAAGCCGCGGGCCGCCAGATTGCCCGTAGCCGATTCCCACGTATCGCCGCTGTCCAGCGAGCGATATACGCCCGCATCATAGAGGCCAGTCAGCACCACTGCGCCATCTCCCGCCAGAGATAGCACCGCGCCGGGCATCTCATGCGCGAGACTCCACGTGGAGCCACGGTCAGAGGAAACATAGATGCTGTTGCCAATGCCAGCCACCAGGCGGCCGCTCTCGGCAAAATCGGGCGCCACCCACATACAGTTCAATGGCCCATCGGCGATCTGCTCATGCAGCTGCTCCCAGGTGCGTCCCTGGTCCCTCGAGATGTACAGCGTACCCGATTCCGTTCCCGCGTACACCGTCTGATCATTGACATAGTCGGGGCTCACGATGAGCACACCGACCTGCTCGTCCAACATCAAGCTCGTCGCACGCCAGGCCCGGCCACCATTGCGGGAGATGTATACGCCCTGATCGGTCGCACCGAACATGGTCTCGTACTGCTCCCAGCTGGGCGTCACAGCCACCGCGATAACCGTCATGCTGTTCATCCCAAAGCTGCTGTCTTCCCAATGCCTGCCCGAATTGCGCGTCACCATGAGCGCACCGCCATCCAGAGCAGCATAGGCGACGCCGTCCTGCATATAGTTGGGAGAGACCGCCATGGCAGTTACGGTGCCCTCTGCATCCCAACCCTGGGTGCCTTTTTCCCATGTCTTGCCAAAATCCATGGAGCGGAACAGCTCGGCATTCAGCGAGCCGGCAAAGAGCGCCCCATTGGGTGCAGCGGCCATTGCGCTGACCAGCGGCGTCGTCAATCCATTGATCCGCTGCTCCCAAGTCTCTCCCTCATCCTCCGACATGAACATACCGCAACCTGTAGCGGCCCAGTAGAGGGTCTTTTCACCGCGAGACGAGACCGCCACGCTAAATACAGTACCCCCGCCGGCAACAGGTCCTATGCACTCCCAGCGATCGCCTGTGGACGCTTGTTCCGTGACACTCATGGCTCTACACTCTCCTTGGGTTTACGATGGATGACCAGGGCGTCTGTGGTAAGTAACATGAGGGCACCACTGACACCATGCTCGAGGGCCCGCCGCGCCACAATGGCAGGATCTACGATGCCCTCCTCCAACATATTCACGATGTTTCCCGTCCGCGCATCCAGGCCATAGCCCGCCCCTTGCGCCTGAGCCTCGGCCAAGGCCAGGGGTGGATGCACATTCGAGTTGGCTGCAATACGACGGAGCGGCTCTTCCAGGACGCGGGCAACGATCTGAAAGCCAAAGGCTTCATCACCACTTGCCTCCAGCGCGTTGACATCCGGGATGCAGGCCAGATAGGCCGCCCCGCCACCCGGCACAACGCCGCTCTCCATGCCCGCCGTCACGGTCTTGATAGCCTGCTCGGCGATCTCGGTCAACTGGGCTCGCTCCTGGCTGGTCAGGGCGCCGATGCGCAATTCGGCTACCCCCTCGGAGAAATTGGTCAACAACTCGCGGCAGACCTCTCGCTCTTCAGGATCCAAGGTCGTGCGTGCGCGCTCCCGCAAGTCCTGGATACGCTTCTGTCTCGTGCGCGGGTCGCCCTTGCCACCGATAATGGTAAACGCCTCTTTTTCGACCACTACTCTGTCGGCGCGGCCCAGATCGTGGATCGTTATCTGATCGGGGCGCAGGCCCATCTTGTCGTTCAGGGATTGGGCGCCGGTAATGATTGCGATGTTCTCGAATGTGCCTCGGCGAGCATCCCCAATCGGTTTCAACGTTGCGACCGATGAAAAGACCTTTTTGCGGTCGTTGTTGGCGGAGAATACGCCGATGGCCTTGTCCGAGCAGAGCTTGCAGATCACAAACAGGTTCTTGCCCCCCGCGGCCAATACCTGCTCGAGAAGGTTTGCGGCGCTCTCTGCCGTGTTGAAATTCATGTCGGCTACAACGATATGGACATCCTCCAGAACCGCCATGCGCCGCGTTTCGTCGTTCAGCAGATAGGGCGAGACATACCCACCCCGGAAGCGCGCTCCCTCCCGATACACCCGGTCGTGATAGGTGGCCACATAGGGCACGATCACGACATTGGCATGGGGCCCGAGGACGTCAAAGATCTCTCCCAGCACTTTGCCGATCTCGGCATCGCCCACGGCCGCGGTTGCCACCGCCGCAATGTTCTCCTCGCCCTCCAACGGCATGGCCAGCTCGTCCAGCGCCTTGACGGCCGTGCGTAGCCCCCGCTCGACGCCTCGCTTGACGATCATGGCGTTAGCGCCCGCCGCAATGACACGCTGCATCTCTGTGGCCAGGGCGTGGGCAATCACCGCCGCCGTCGCGCTGCCGTCACCCACCTGCTCGCGCACATTCCATACGATGTGGCGCATCAACATGGCCCCCGGATTCTCGCGCACATCGGGAAGCTCGATAATGCGCCGGGCGGCTGTGGCAGCGTCTCGCAGAATTTCAACCTCGCGGCTGACATCTCTCTCGTTGGCGATATTTCCTCCAATGGGCCCCAGGGTGAGCGCCATCAATCGGCCCACCGACTCGAACCCACGGAGCATGCCAGTACGGCTGTCTTCTCCCAGTAGAACATCGGGCTTGGGCATAGCATAAACCTCTTTGTTTCTATCCGCTATTACTCGTCATCCTTGGCGTGGGCAGTATACCATCATTGAAAAACAGGCGCCAACATAGGCATTAGTGCTGATACGGTCCAGGGCCTATCTGGTACAAAAGACCCAAGAAACTCTTTCTGTCGCAGAAAAGCCATGCTTGCGGGGTTTTGGGCCCTTTTCGCCGTAAACGGCCAAGGCTAAGCTCGTGTGTTCCAAGCCATAGGCGCCAACCTGACGTCGGCGAGGCAAGAGACACGGCCACGCTGCCCGAGCAAGCCCCTAGTCGATGTGCTGAAAGCGCAGCGCCCCCAGGATCACAAAGAGGAGCGCAAAGCCAAAAAGCACGCCCACCTCGGGCAGCACCCCCAGCACATCAGCATTGCGGGCCAGTAGGTTCGTAAAAGCCCGCATCGCCCATGTCGAGGGCAACACCCGGACGATCTGCTGGTAGAGGGGGGGCGTGATCTCTAACGGATACCAGGCCCCGCCCAAAGCGGCCATACCCATCGAGAGGCCCACCACCGTGCTATTGGCCTGGCTACGCGTCCGCATGAAGGTTGCCAGTAGCATACCCAGGCTCACCGTGGCCGTAGCAAAGGCCAATGACACCAGCGCCACTGCGCCCAGGTTGTCCCCCCAGTTCACGCCAAAGAGGTAGATGCCCCCCAGGATCAGCAGGGCCATCTGCGCCAGCCCCAGACCCAGCCGCGCTAGCAGCTTGCCCGCCAACAGCGTATTCCGACGCGTGGGCGTGATCAGCATCCGCTTCCACGTTCCCATCAGACGTTCCCCCACCAACACCTCAGCCGCGCCCAGCAATGTGATCTGCACCCAGGTGACCAGTTGCCCCGCCGATGCCTGCTGCGTGCCCGTGGCGCCGACCAATGATGCCTCGCCCAGAGCGACCCCACCCGACCAATGCAGCTCGCTGGCGACGGTTGGCCGCACATCGGCATCCAGCGTGTCCGCCAGGACCTGACTCACAAAGTCTGCTTCCTGTTCGAGTGCCAAAAGCCCGGCCGCGCGCACGTCGGCCAGCACAGCCTGTGCCACCCCTACGGCACCACTGAGCCGTCCCACAGCGGCGCGCAGCATCTGCTCGGTGGCGGGCCCCGTACCGACGGGCAGGATGCGAGCCTCCAGGCTCATCGTTTCGCCGCCCAGCAACTGCTCGCTGAACGTCGGGGGGATGTGCAATGCCGATCCCTGTTCCGGCCACTGGCTCACGAGATGGGGCACGAGGTCGTGGCTGCGTAGTGACTCGATCAATACCTCACCCAGCGCGCCAGCATCCTCATTGATCACCGCGATCTCTGTCCGAAAGGCCTGGGGCTCGGACGTGCCGCCACCCGCGCCGCCCAGGCCCGCCCCCACCGCGGCCGTAAAGACCAGGGGCAACAAGAGAAAAAAGACCCAGGATGTAGGCGAATCGAACTCGCGGACAAACTCGTTGCGAATCAAGGCCAAGAGCTTGCGCATGGTCCCCCTCAAACCGAGAACTGCCGGCGAAAGCCGAGGGCTGCCACGATATAATAGGCCAGGGCCAGACCGAGGGCGCCAGCCAGATAAGGCGCGACCGCGCTCAACTCATAGCCGCTCTGGAACCGGGCAAAGATCTCGATCCCCCACGAGTTTGGCGTCAGGAGGCTCACGCTCTGCACCCACGTGGGCAGGTTGTTGCGCGGGAAAAACGAGCCTGACAGGGCGCCCCCCACCAGGGTGACACCCGTGCCCAGGGCCGCCGCCTGTGAGGTGGTACGTGCCCAGCCGGCGATAAGCGCGCCCAGACCGGTAGCACACACCACCAGAGCCAGGATAGCGACCACCACGGGCAGCGTCGGCCCCCAATAGGCCCCGATCAGGCCGCTGGCCCGCCACAGGATCACCATCTGCAGCACGCCCGTGGCGGCCACGCCTGTCATCTTGCCCACGAGAAGCACCGTCGGCCGATTTGGTGAGATCAGTAGCCGGGGAAGCGTCCCCGACTCACGCTCCTGTAGCAGAGAGCGCCCGCCTGCCGTCGCAGTGAACATCATGAACAACACCGCCATGCTGGCCGCCGAATAGTCCACCCAGCGAAAGGGCCGAAAGTCGCCATCATCGATCGTAAGCTGAATGCGGGCCTCTATTGGCTGCGCCTGTTCCAGCAGGCCCTCCCCCAGCGTCTGGCTCAAGGCTACCAGTTGCATCGGATCGGCCTGGGCGGCAGGATCCTGGGCGAGCTGGCTCATAGAGGCTTGGACGCCACGAACGGTGACCTGCATCCCATCCAGCACCTGCGACAAGATGGCCTGCGTCACCGCGGTGCCGATGCGGCGTGTCGGGCTGGCATAGAGCTCAACCAGGGTTGGATCGGCCCCGGCCTCCGGGGCACCGAAAGAATGCCAGATCGCCTCCATCTGCTCAGGGGTGAGGGGTTCGATCTGTGAATCAGCCGCAGCAAACAGCGGTGTGAGCGGCAACATGCGCTCGGAAAAGTCGGCGGGCAGCAGCACCAGGGCCGCGGCCTCGCCACGATCCACCCGCACCCGGGCTTCTGCCTCATCGGTCACGCGCTCGGCCACCACCAGATCCTGCAACGGCTCTGACTCGAACGCCTCCACGATGAATGCAGCCAATGGACCCTCATCCCGGTTGAGCAGCAGCACGGGGATATTGCTGATAGGCTGATCACCGCCGCCGCCAAAGGCCGCCGCGATAGCCACCGTGAGCAGCAGGGGCGTGAGCAGCATCGAGATGAGGGCGCCCCGGTCGCGAAAGGCAAGGAGCACCTCTTTGCGGGTCAGGGTCCAGAGCTTGTTCACAAAAAGACTCCTGGCTTGGCTGCTGGCTCGGGCTCAGTCGCGCAGGGCGCGGCCGGTGAGATGCAAAAAGACCGACTCCAGATTGGGCTCGCGGATCTCGATATGGCGCACGGCCAGCCCCAGGGCCGACGCCTCCGCCAACGCTTGCGGCAGCACGGCCTGCGCCGAGGCGACGTTCAGCGTGACCTCGCCGTCGTTCGCGCTGGCCTCGTGAATACCCTCGCCGCTCGCCAGACGCTCCGCCAACTCCTCGCCGCGCTCCCCCTCGCCAAGGGATATGACCAGGGTCTCGAGCTCTCCCACCATCTGCACCAGCTCTGCCAGTGTACCGAGGGCGATCAGCTTGCCATGATCCATGATCCCGATACGGTCCGAGAGCTCCTGGGCCTCTTCCATATAGTGTGTGGTGTAGAGCACCGTCTGGCCATTATCGCGCATCGCCTTGACCCAGTCGAGGATATAGCGGCGGCTCTGGGGATCAATGGCCACCGTGGGCTCGTCCAGCATCACCAGAGGTGGCTCGCCCAGCAGGCCGATGGCGAGGTTAAGGCGTCTCTTCATGCCGCCCGAGTAGGTATGCACCCGGTCGCCAGCACGGTCCTGCAGGCCAGTCAGCTCCAGTTTGTGGTCAATGTCCTCGTCGAGGGCGCTCCCTCTCAGGCCGCGCATCTCGCCCCAAAAGCGCAGATTCTCGCGGGCATTGAGGTTCTCGTAGAGGGCCAGCTCTTGGGGCACAACGCCGATGCTGCGCCGTACCTGCATTGCCTGGGTGCGCACCGAGTTACCGCCCACCCAGGCCTCGCCTGCTGTAGGCTGCAGCAGGGTGCTGAGCATGGCGATGGTCGTGGTCTTGCCGGCCCCGTTAGGTCCCAGCAGGCTGAATATCTCGCCCTCGTGGATCTCGAATGATACAGCGTCCACAGCCAGGGGCCCCTGAGCTGAGTACCGCTTTCCCAACTCTTGGACGGTCACAATGGCCATAACGCACTCCTTCTCTCTTGAGTAACGCATTCTACCACAACAGGCAAACGCTGTCAGACTGACGATGCACATCGATATCGCTACAACCCCACGGATACTGTGTGCTCATGAGCCGGCAAAGCTGAGTGCTCTCTACCGTCTCGAGTTGCAGAGAGCGCTGCATTCAGTGACGTCCATTTTAGTCCCATTAAACCGATTCAACGGATGTAAAGAGCAACAAACACGATCTGTTCTATGCGTAAAATCGTGCCCCGTGAGCCTCTATAGGGGGCACACTCTCTTTCCGAAGCCAACGCGCTGTGGTACAATTATCAAAAGTGGGATCGCTGGGTGCCTGGACTGATCCCGCGGACGAATCCCCCGTGTGCCGCTATGGTACTGTCAGCTATGGATGATTTGGTGGAGGGCGTAGTGAGTTCCTTTGTGCATCTGCATGTTCACAGCGAGTTTTCACTCCTGGATGGCCTGGCGCGGCTACCAGACCTGTGTGAACGTGCCCGAGAGCTTGGCATGAACGCCCTCGCTCTCACCGACCACGGCTCGATGTACGGTATGATCAAGTTCCACCACGCCGCCGAGGCCGCCGGCATCAAGCCGATCTATGGCTGCGAGGTGTACCAGGCGCGCCGCCGTCTGCACCAGAGGGACGCCAAGCTGGATGCTCGCTCTCACCACCTCGTCCTGCTGGCCGCCAACATGACCGGTTACCAGAACCTGCTCAAGCTGGTCACCATCGCCAATATGGAGGGCTTTTACTACCGCCCCCGTATCGACCGTGAGCTGCTTGCCGAGCACAGCGACGGCCTGATCTGCCTCAGCGGGTGCATCTCGGGCCAGGTGGCCTCGCAGGTGCAGGAGGGACAGCTCGATCAAGCCCGTCGCACGGTGGCCTGGTTCAAGGACCTGTTTGGCCCAGACCGCTATTTCATCGAGTTGCAGCGCCATGCCGGCGTCCCCGCGTTGGAGCAGATCAACACCCAGTTGGCCGCGCTCGCCCGTGAAGCCGGCATTCGGTGCGTCGCCACCAACGACGTTCACTATGTCTTGCGCGAGAACGCCTTTGCCCAGGAGCTGCTCCTGGCTCTTCAGACCAACACCACCATGTCCGACCCGTCCCGCATGCAGATGGGTAGCGACGACTATTATCTGATGTCACCCGACGAGATGCGCAAGGTGATGGTCGACTATCCCGAGGCGGTCGAGAACACCCAATGGGTCGCCGACCAGTGCAACGTGGACCTCGGCTTTCAGGGCTATCGCCTGCCCCGCTTTCCCGTGCCCGAGCCCCATTCGGCGGGCGAGTATCTGCGCGAGCTGTGCATCCAGGGCCTGCATGCCCGCTACGACGAGATCACGCCCGAGCTCCAGGAGCGCTTGGATTTCGAGCTGCAGGTGATCCACGACATGGGTTTCGACGACTATTTCCTCATTAATGAGGATCTGGTGCGCTGGGCCAAAAGAGAAGCCAAGATGCTCGTGGGCCCTGGGCGCGGGTCGGTGGGAGGCAGCATCGTCGCCTATGCTCTGGGCATCACCGACATCGAGCCTCTGGACCTGGGGCTGATCTTTGAGCGATTCCTGAACCCGGGCCGCATCACCATGCCGGACATCGATCTGGACTATCCCGAGGACCGCCGCCAGGAGGTGATCGAGTATCTCGTCCGTCGCTATGGCGAGGACCGCACCTCCCAGATCGCGACCTTTGGCACCATGGCTGCGCGCGGCGCGATCCGCGACGTAGGCCGCGCCCTGGGCATCCCCCTCAGCGAGGTGGACCATGTTGCCAAACTGATTCCCTCGGGCCCCAAAAAGACAATCCAGGATGGCCTCGACGCGGTGCCCGAACTGCGCGAGCTTTACGAAACAAAGCCATACATCCGCAAGCTCATCGACTCGTCGCTGTCGGTGCAGGGCGTCTCGCGTCATTTTTCCACCCACGCGGCAGGTGTCCTGATCGCCGACCGGCCGCTGGTCGAGTACACGCCGCTGCAGCGCGCCCCCCGGGGCGAGGGCATCATCTCGCAATTCTGCATGTCCGACGTCGAAGATATCGGCTTGCTCAAGCTGGACGTCCTCGGCCTCTCGACCCTCACGGTGCTCGATCGGGCCTTTCGCTGGATTCGCCGCACCCATGGCATCGAGCTGACTCAGGAAGACATCCCGATGGACGACCCCGACAGCTATGCGCTGCTCTCCTCGGGCGAAGTCACGGGCATCTTTCAGGTCGAAAGCGAGGGCATGCGGCGGGTGCTGCGCGACATGCAGCCCACCGAGTTCACCGACATTATCGCCATCTTGGGGCTCTATCGCCCCGGCCCCATGGCGTCCATCCCCGAGTACATCGACCGGCGCTTTGGCCGCAAGCCCGTGAGCTATACGCACCCATCGCTGGAGCCGATCCTCTCCGAGACCTTTGGCATCATCGTCTACCAGGAGCAGGTGATCCAGATCGCCACCGATCTGGCGGGTTTCACCGCCTCTGAGGCCGATCTGATGCGCCGCGCCATGGGCAAGAAAAAGGCCGACGTCATGGAGCAGCAAAAGGTCCAGTTCGTCGAGGGTTGTGTCCACAAGGGCATCCCCCGCGACGTGGCCGAGGGAATCTTTGCCGATATCGAGACCTTTGCCGATTATGGCTTTAACAAGTCCCACGGGGCGGCCTATGCCGTCATCACCCTGCAGACCGCCTACCTAAAGGCCCACTACCCCGTCGAGTTCATGGCGGCCCTGCTGTCGGTCGAGCGCGGCAACCTGGACAAGGTCGCCCTGTTCGTGAGCGAATGCCGCCGCCTGGGCATCGAGGTGCGGCCGCCCGATGTGAACGCCTCTGGGGTGGACTTTGCGGTAGAGCCGCTCGAGTGGAAGACAGCGGAAGAACGTCACGATCTCTTGGAAGCCGAGGGCCTGGCCATCCGCTTTGGCCTGGGCGCCATCAAGAACGTGGGCGACGGACCGGCTCAGGTCATTGTGTCATCGCGCATGGACACATCTGCCGAGGATGACGAACCATCAGAGGGCGAAGAGTCGTTCGACGATCTGGAGGCCCTGGTCAACCGGGTGGACCTGCGCCAGATCAACAAGCGCGTTCTCGAGTGCCTCGTGCGAGCCGGCGTCATGGACTCGCTGGGCGAACGCAACGCCCTGCTGGCCTCGCTGGATCAGATGATCGCCGTCAGCCAGGAGGTGCACAGCGCCCGCGAGGTGGGCCAGCGCAGCCTGTTCGACCTGGGCCCCGAAATCATGGGCCAGGATAGCGGCGCTCGTATCACCCTGCCCACCAGCATCCCACCCCTGCCCGAAAAGCAGCGTCTCGCCGACGAAAAGGAACTGATCGGCTGTTACCTGTCATCCCACCCCCTGGATGTGCTGACTCAATTTGTGGATCCGCGCCTGACGCCGCTGGCCGAGCTCGATCCGATGCTGGGCAACGATCCGGTGACCGTAGCGGGCGTTTTGAGCAGCATTCGGGTCATTACGACACGCAAGGGCGATCCCATGGCCTTTGCCCAGCTCGAGGATCTCTCCGGTAGCATGGAGGCCGTATTCTTTCCGCGCACCTACGAGGCGGCCAGGGCCCAGATCAATGATGGCGATCTGGTCCTGATCAAGGGCAAACCCAACGAGCGCAACGAGGCCCTCAACCTGATTGTAGACGAGATCTCTCCCTACAGCCTTCCGCCAGGAGCGAAAAAGCGCCAGCCCGCCGTACGCCAGGCCAAGCGCCTCACAGTTCGCATTGACGTCAACGGCAACGGCCCTGACTCGGCTCAGATCGCGAGCCAGGCTCTGGATGTATTGGACGACGCCCCTGGCGATGTGCCCTTTTACTTTTTGCTCCAGACCCCGGAAGGGCGAGTGCAGCTCGAATTCAAGACAGGCACACGCTACTCGCCCCAGCTAGAGCGCTCACTTCAGGCGCTGATCGGCCAGGATTGCGTGCGCGTCGAGTGGGCCTGATGAACGCCAACGGGGAGAGACGCTGACGCATGCAATCGCCAAGAGGGCGCTTCTGGACCATGCTGGGCGGCTCTGCTGTCCTGCTGTTGCTGGCGGGGGGACTCTCCTTGCTGACCGCCTCACGCGACGCCGTCCCCTCGCAGAGCAGTCGTGCATGGCCCTCTGGCGTTCATACGGCCCTTGCCGTGCACCCTACCGCCCTTGACCAGTTGGCTCTAGCCACGGACGAGGGCCTATTCCTCAGCCATGACCGGGGCACCACCTGGCGAGCCCTCCCCTGGCCCGACGAGATCGGCCCCGTCACCCGGCTCTTGTTTGCCCATGGCAGCGTGGATACCCTATACGCCGCTGGTCCCACGGGCCTGGCCATGTCCCGTGACGGCGGTCACAGCTGGCAATCCGCCGGCGCGTTAGCGGGGCTGCCCCTCAGCGCTCTGGCAAGCAGCCCCGCCGATGGCGCCCTCTATGCCGCCGCAGCCGGCCGCCTCTGGCGCAACGGTGATCTTGGCTCGGTCTGGATCGAGCTCATGGCGCCCCTGAGAGCCGGCAACATCCATGCGTTGGCGCCCCATCCCATCAGCCCTCATGTGCTCTATGCCGGGGCCGAGGGCGGCCTCTATGTCTCGGGGGATCGGGGCACAAGCTGGCATCCCATCCGGGAGAACGGCCTGCATGGGGCGATCGCGTGGCTGGCGGTGGCGCGGATCGACGATCAAACGCAGATCGTGGCCGGAGGCGGGGATAACGTCTGGATCTCCGACAATGATGGTGCCACCTGGGTGCCTCTGGCGGCCTCACACTGGATAGCCTTGAGAGAACAGGCCAACTGGCCCCCGTTGCCTGTAGCTGCGCAACAGAGTGTGGCGCTTTGGGTTGCGCTGACCGGTGAACCCCTCTCGGCCTGGCCTTCCCTGGCGCCTGACGAACGCCCCCTCCTGGCGGCCGTGACCCAGGACGCCCCCTATCATCTCTACTTGGGCACCCAGCGCGCGCTGTACGGGCTACACGCTGGACAAGGCGCCTGGCAGGACCTCGGCGCGCAGCAGGTCGATAGCGCCCCGATCGGCAGCGACTCTTTCGGAGGGCTGGCGGCGCTGCCACCCTTTTTGGCGAGCGCGGGACTCTTGTTGGGGGTTGGGGCGGCCGGGGCCCAATGGCTGGGGCGCATCAGGTCCCGCAGGCAACGCAGCGCTCCGCTCGAGCACGGTGAAGAGCGCTGGGACGACATCATCGCCGGGACGCTCCTGCGCCACCAACAGGTGACGCCCGAGCTGCTGGAGCGCATCCCCGCCCAGGCTCGCGTGCGTGCCATGATCCGCTACGTCGATGCCCATTCGGAGCAGGCCCTTGACCTGTACGAGCATCCGCCCCTCATCGCGCCGGCTCATGGCGACAGGCTACGACAGTTCATCGACATGTGGAGCAGATTGGTTGACGACCTGAACGGCAAAGTCGCGGCGGCCGGGGCCTCGCGTCTCGTCGAGCACCTGTGCGCCCTGTTAGCCTTTGAGCCGATAGAGCACCGCGTCCGCGGCCCCCTGGCGGCCTACATGGTCGAGGCGCCTGCTCTGCAGCTCAGCCTGCCAGCCCGCTTTCCCATCATCCTCCTGCTCAAAGCGGATGTGACCCGTGACGATCTGCCTACGATTCGCGCTCTCATGTCGGCTCTCAAGGCTGTTTCGTTCTTTGCGCTGCTGATTCCTGTGGCCGATCCCCCGGATGGCATAAATCCAGGTAATGCGCTACAGGCCCTGCAGCGCGCCAGCACCGAGGACCTGGTCGTGCTGGACTATGCGGCGCTCTGTGGCCTGCACCTGGCCGCCGATCCCCAGGCTCATCTGGTGCAGAGCATCCTGGGCCAGGTGGACCTTTCCGTCGTCTCCCCGTATGTCCAATCGGGACCCGTGCCAATGCACATGTTCTATGGCCGCGACCACGAGATCAAGCTGATCCTACGCACCCTGCAGGATCGCAGCTGCGCCATTCTCGGTGGCCGCAAGATCGGCAAGACCTCGGTGCTCAATAGCGTGTACCATCAGTTGCAGCGTATGGGCAGCTTTGCACCCAGCTATATCGACTGTCACCATGTCACCAACTATCAGGCATTTTTCCAGGCGCTCTCGGCTGCCTGCAACATACCGATCGAGTCGGCGACCCCTGACCTACTGCGGCGCGTGGTCGTTCGACTGCGCCGGCGGCAGGAGAACACCAACCGTGCCCTCGTCCTGTTGCTCGACGAGGTGGACCTTCTCTTGCGCCACGATCTACAGCAGGGCGTGCCCCTCTTGAGCGTATTCCGTGCTCTCTCCCAAGAAAAGCTCTGTCGCTTTGTCCTCTGTGGGGAGCGTGTTCTGAACAGTGCCCTGGGCGATCATGACTCGCCCCTGCATGACTCTTGTAGCCCCGTGCGGCTGGGATACTTGCAGGAGCGAGATGCGCGTTGGATCGTCCAAGAACCCATGCGCGAGCTGGGAATCGCCTTTGAGACGCCCGAGACCATGCTGCAAGAGATCGTCACGCTCTCGGGCTGCCATCCCAATATCGTGCAGGCCATCTGCCAGCAGCTGATAGAACGCGTCTCCCAGCGCGAGGAGCGCGTGATCCGCGCCGAGGATCTGGCCTGGGTCAGGGGTTCGACCGAGTTTCGCGATCTCTTTTTCGAGGTCAGTTGGGGCAATGCCACCACCCTGGAGCGGCTCATTACCGTGCTCATGACCGAGCACGAGCACTTTGGGCCGCAACAGATGCTCGATGCCCTCTATGCCGTGGGGATCACCGTCAGCAACAGCGAGCTGGCAGTTGCCTTGGAGGGCCTCATACTGACCTCTTTGCTCAAGCAGCAGGGGTCCCAGCTTACCTTTACGACGCCAGCATTCGGGCGCGTGCTCAGGGAAGCGGGGCTGACCGAGGGTTTCCGCGAGAGCCTGCTGTCCAGGCTGCGGGAAGAGCGGGGGTAGCAGCCACGGCGTGTTACGGCGATGGCCGCATCAATCGGCGCCGCCGCAATGCGCGAATGGTCACTGCTGTGAATTATCATACTGACGCATTAGTCGGCGCCGCCGCGACGAGCAAATGGTCACTGCTATGAATTACCATACTGACGCATTAGTCGGCGCCGCCGCGACGAGCAAATGGTCACTGCTGTGAATTATCATACTGACGCATTAGTCGGCGCCGCCGCGACGAGCAAATGGTCACTGCTATGAATTATCATACTGACGCATTAGTCGGCGCCGCCGCGACGAGCAAATGGTCCTTGCTGTGAATTATCATACTGACGTATCAATCGGCGCAACCGAGCCAAAAGTGGTGCGGGAGAATATCAGCTGCGGCATGCAGGCGCAGACCCGCCTCATCGGCTTGCTCCTGCCCCGGCGTATTGAGGTTGAGATAGCAGACATTGGGCGGGCGCCCATATTTCTGCTCATAATGGCGCGCAGCAAGCGAGAGCTTGACCGATAGAGGGCGATCGGGCGCATTGTCGAACCATAACATACCAACCTGAAGAGCCATGAGCCAGTCTCTTTCTACATCGATATAGGAGATGAGCGGAGGCGGCCGATGATTGGCTGTCAGCGTTGTGGATAGAGCGCTGAAAGTGAACGCCGCATAATGGGTATACGGCCGCCCCCTAGAACCTTTGTTCTAATGCCAGTATATACGAACATTTGTTCGTTGTCAAGGTCCGATGGTAACGATTCTTGAAAGGAGTATCCTATGCGCAAGATACGCATCACAGCAGGCGACGTGACCGCTGAGGCAACCCTGGATGACAGCGCCACCGCCGATGCCATCTGGGACGCCCTGCCCCTGGAAGCTCGCGCCAGCACCTGGGGAGAAGAAATCTATTTCGGCATCCCCGTCTATGTCGACGAGGAGGACGGCCAGGAGGTCGTCGAGCTAGGCGATCTGGGCTATTGGCCGCCCGGGCACGCCTTTTGCATCTTTTTCGGGCGCACGCCCATGAGCCGTGGCAACGAGATTCGCCCCGCCAGTGCGGTGAATGTCTTTGGGCGCGTGGAGGGGGATCCCAAGGCGTTCACCAGTGTACCCTCGGGGGCCAACGTCAAGCTAGAGCGCGTGGAGTAGACAAGGAGGCTGATCGGGGGAGCAGAGGCGCTCTCGGGCTATTCTCCTCCGTTCGCCTGCAGGAGGGCCATCTCCCTGCTGGCGAGATCCCGCAGCGTCGTGGATTCCAGGACAGATAGCATCTGATTCTGGGCTCGACGGAAGACGGGACGCAGGGCGCAGGTATCCTGGAGATCGCAGATCTCCCAGGGAGTCAGACAGCGACACAGGGCAATGGGCCCCTCGATCAGCTCGACGATCTCGCGCAGGGTGATCTGCTCGGGGGGGCGCGCCAGAGAAAAGCCTCCCTTGGCGCCGCGATGGGAGCGCAGGATGCCGCCCTTGGCCAGGTCCTGCAGGATCTTGGCCAGGTAGCTCTCAGAGACGCCTTCCTCGCGGGCAATGTCGGCCACCAGAACCACCGCATCTATAGGTTGCTTGGCCAGATAGATCACGCCCCTGGCCCCATAGTCGGTTCCTTTGGTCAGGCGCAAGGTCTGCCTCCTCTGGTTCGCCATAATCTGTGGCGTATTCTATCATACAGGCAGGCAAGATACAAGATAGAGCGACACCTATTATCCCGAGCCGCACCTTCCGGGGTGTCAACTCTGGATTCGAGGAGGGAAACCATGCCCCATCGCTGTGACATCCTCGTGGTCGGCGGCGGCGGAGCGGCCCTGCGCGCGGCCCTGGCCGCCCATGAGGCAGCACCGCATCTGGAGATCCTGCTGGTGACCAAGGGCGCCCTGGGGACCAGCGGCGTAACCGCCACCGCCTGCTCCGACCGGATGGCGTTTCACGCCACCCTGCCCACCACAGAGCCGGGCGGCCCCGACGCCTGGCGCCATCATGCCGACGATATCTACCGCATCGGCGGCCAGGTCTCGGACGCCGATCTGGCCGAGATCCTGGCGCGTGAGGCCGCCGGCGCCTTTGACTATCTGGATCAACTGGGCGTGCCCTGGGCGCGGCGGCCTGACAGTCAGGTGGATCAGTTCCACACCGATGGCTCAACCTATGCCCGCGCCTGCTACACCGGCCCCTACACGGCCAACCATATCGAGGCCGCCCTCCTGGAGCGCCTCTGCCAGACGCCGATCCGCGTGCTCGAGCATCACATGGTGGCCGAGCTATTATGCAACCCCGAGGGCCAGGTTGTCGGCGCCGCTCTGGTGTCGGAGGAGAGCGACGAGGTACATGCCCTGTCAGCCAGCGCGGTGGTGCTGGCCACGGGGGGCGCAGGACAGGCCTTTGCCGTCAACGTCTTTCCCCCCGACTGCACAGGTGACGGCTATGCCATAGCCTATCGCGCCGGAGCCGAACTGGTCAATCTCGAGTTCATTCAGATCGGCCTCTGCTCCCTGGCCACGGGCCTCGCCTGCTCTGGCAGCATGATGCGCGCCCTGCCGCGCCTTGTGGACGAAAACGGCCGCGAATTCCTGGCCGATTATATGCGCAACCAGAGCCCCGTCGAGCGCGCCGCGATCCTCTTTGCCAAGGGCGCCAGTTGGCCCGTCTCGTATCGGGAGCCATCCCATGTCATTGATATTGCCGTCACCATCGAGCGGTCCAGGGGCCACCGCGTCTATCTTGACTATGCCAGGGACGCCCACGGCCTCGATCCGAAGCAGCTACCCGAGGCCATCTTGGCCTGGTATGCCGGCGAAAAGGGACAGCCGCTGGATGCAGCCCGCGATATGGCCAGTCCCCTGGCGCGCCTGCTGGCCATCAACCAGCCCTCGGTGGACTGGCTGGCCGAGCGGGGTGTCGACCTGCGCGCCGGCGATCAGGTCGAGATCGCGCCCTCTGTGCAGCACTTTCAGGGCGGGGTCAAGATTCGCACCCGCGCCGAGACCACCGTCCCCGGCCTCTTTGCTGCCGGTGAAACCGCCGGCGGCCAACATGGCGCGAACCGCCCGGGCGGTAACGCCCTGCTGGATAGCCAGGTCTTTGGCCGCATCGCGGGGGTCAACGCCGCCGCCCACGCCCAGGCCCATACCTCGCCCGCCACCGACGATACGGCTTCGGCTCGCGAGCAGATCGAACGCCTCTTTGAACGCGGGGGCGTGCCAGCCCACGAGGCTGCCCGCTCCATCCGTGAGGGCATGTCCGATGCCTGCGGCGTATACCGCACCGAGTCGGGCCTGGCGCAGCTAGGTCGCACCCTGGATGCGCTGGCAAGCAAGGGGATTGACCCTCGGGATGTCTCCCTGTACCAGGCCGTCGAGGCCGTCAATCTCCTGCAGGGGGCCCGCATGATCGTCCTAGCCGCCCGGCAGCGCGACGAGAGCCGAGGCCCGCACCTGCGATTCGGCCCAGGCGGCGCGCTGCAGCCCATCCCCCGCGATGACAACAGCTGGAACCGCTATCTTGTTGTAGAGCGAGACCCGGATGGTCCGCGTATCGAGCCAAGGGAGCCCGTAAGGCCCACCACGAGAGATTGACCGTTTCCGAGGGCTGTGGTAGCATCAAGGATATATTGTACGCTAGAAAGGTCTCGAGCCATGCCTCAGATCGGAAGAAACGATCCGTGCCCGTGTGGCAGCGGCAAAAAGTTCAAGAATTGCTGTATGCGACAAACCCGCGTTCAGGCCTCTCGTATGATGAGCCAGAACGCCATCGAGATGGCCCTGTTCCGTGATCTCACCCGGTTCGTCGCCCAGCCCCGCTACGCCCAGGATATCACCGAGGGCATGGCGATCTTTTGGGGCGGGCGCTACTCGGGCGAGGCCCTGGGCGCCATGGACAATGACGATGGGCGCCGCTTTATCGAGTGGTTCGTCCATGACTATCGCTATGGCCCCGACCGTCAGTATCTCATAGATCTGTTCATCGAAAAAGAAGGCCCCAAGTATCCCGACGAGGCCCAGCGCCTGCTCGACGCCTGGTCGGCCTCGGCTATGGCTATGGTACGCCATATACGCCGGATCGACGACAACCGCCTGCAGGTGTACGACCCTCTGCGCGAGGCCGAGTACGAGGTCGTGAGCCGGCTGCTGGCCACCAACGCCCGTCCCGGCGACCTTCTGGTGGGCCGCCTCTATGAGCTGGCTGGCGTCAAGCGGCTCTCGGTGGCAACCCTGATCCTCCCCACTGAATACGAACAGCCCATGGCGGACTATGTGCGCAACGCCTATCGTCTCTATGCCGACGATCACCCCGACACCACGTGGGATCAGTTCCTGCGCCTGCACGGCCACATCATGAACATCTACATGCTGTCCGATCGCGCCCAGGGGCTACGCGCCCTGATCGGGGCCGGCACCCGCTTCTACGATCCGGCCGCCACCCGCGACCGGATGCGCGAGATCCAGCGCAGCCAGCGCCAACAAGAGTCGACGGACGATCCCGCACATCGGGAAGAGCGGGATCCTCGGCCCAGGCTACGCCGCACCGCCAGCGGCATTGTGCTGCCGGGCGCCGAGGAGCCGCAGGAAGAACCCGCCTCACAGCAAGAGCCTCGAAGCAAGCCCACCATCTTGATTCCCGGCCGCGACGATTGAGACGGGCGCCAGCCGTCCCGAGGCACAAGACACCAGAAACAGGAGAGACCCTCTGCCATGATCAGGGCCTTTTTGCTCGATCTCGATGACACGCTGCTGATCAATGACATGGAGACCTTTTCGCCCCATTACTATCGAGCACTCCTGCAAAAGATGCGTGGTGTGTGTCCTCCTGGCGCCTTTGTCGAGGCGCTCAACAGGGGCGTGCGGGCCATGTGGCACAACGATGGTCGCCAGGGCACCAATGCCGAGGTCTTTAGCCGGGATTTCTACCGTCACCTGGATCGAGACCCGGAAGAGATCGAGCCGATCCTGTACGAATTCTATGCCCAAGAGTTTGACCAGCTGAGCCAGCACACAAAGGCCGATCCCATGGCGCGCGAGTTGGTGACCCTCTTGAAGGAGCGAGGCTATCAGATCGCCATCACCACCCAGCCCCTCTTTCCCCGCATTGCCATTGAGGCCCGGCTACGTTGGGCGGGGGTCCCTGACGACGAGTTCTCGTACGATCTGATCACGTCCTTTGAAAACTCCAGGGCCTGCAAGCCGCGCACGGCCTATTTCGAGGGGGTGCTCAAGCACCTGGGGCGGCGCGCCCCCGAGACGATCATGGTGGGTGACAGCCTCGAAGCCGACATGCCGGCGGGCCGCATGGGCCTGTATACCTTCTGGGTGGATCGACGGCGCCTGCCGAATGATCAGCAAGTCCGGTTTGATGCCCAGGGTGATCTTGACGACCTTTACCATCTGATCGAGACAGGAGCGATCAATGAGCTATGACACTTGGGGTCCGAATCTGACCGCACTGCGTGATGTGGCCGCCAAGGCCTTTGTCAATGCCTTTGACGCCCAACCCGAACTCTGGCTAGCAGCGCCAGGGCGCGTAAACCTGATCGGTGAGCACACCGACTATAACGACGGCTTTGTGCTGCCGGCAGCCATCGACCGCCATGTGCTCATGGCCGTATCGCCCCGCGACGACCGCCAGGTGCATCTCGTAGCCGCCGACTTTGGGGCGCGCACCAGTTTTTCGCTGGATGATGTCGTCCACGACAAAACCCAGCGCTGGAGCGAGTATCAGCGCGGTGTGGCCTGGGCCCTCCAGGGGGCGGGCTACACGCTGCGGGGTATGAACGCCGTGCTCTCCAGCGATGTACCCGTTGGCTCGGGGCTCTCTTCTTCCGCCGCTATTGAGGTGGCCATGGCCTATGCCTTTCAGCTCATGAGCGACCTGGAGCTGGACGGCGTGGAGCGCGCCCTGCTCTGCCAAAAGGCCGAGAATCAGTTCGTGGGCATGAACTGCGGCATCATGGACCAGTACATTGTCTCGCTGGGCAGGCGCGGCCACGCGCTGCTCATCGATTGCCGCAGCCTCGAGTACGAGCTGGTGCCCGTGCCCGATGGCTGTGATGTCGTGATCTGCGACACGAAAAAGCGCCGCGGCCTGGTGGACAGCGAGTACAACCGCCGGCGACAAGAGTGCGAGCGGGGGGCGTCGATTCTGGGCGCCACGGCCCTCCGAGATATAAGCGTCGAGACATTCGTCGCCCGCCAGAACGAGCTGGACGAGATCACCCGCATGCGTTGCCGCCATGTGATCACCGAAAACCAGCGTACCCTGGACGGCGTGGCCGCCCTGCGTGATGGAGATGTGGCACGCTTTGGGGCATTGATGAATGATTCGCACACGAGCCTGCGCGACGACTATGAGGTCAGTTGCCATGAGCTGGATCTCATGGTCGAGGCGGCGCAACGCCAGCCGGGCACCCTGGGCTCACGCATGACGGGCGCCGGATTTGGCGGTTGCACCGTGAGCCTCGTGCGTTCCGAGCACTCCCCTGCCTTTGTCACCCAGGTTGCCCAAGCCTATACCGAATCGACCGGAGTTGTACCCGATGTCTACGTATGCCAGGCCGAAGACGGTGTCCGCCGTCTCCACTAAGAGCCGACGCGGAGCCCTGTATACGGCCTTCATGAGTATGATCCTGATGGGCGCCACCGTCTCCATGGTCGGCGCCCTCCTTCCATCTATCATTGTCGACCTGGCGCTGAGTGATGGCCAGGCGGGCCTGTTGGTGGCCAGCCCCGCCCTAGGCTACGTGATCACTGCCCTGCTGGCGGGGGCACTGGGTGACGCCCTGGGCTTTCGCCGCGTCTGGATCATGGGTGTGGGATTGGGGATCCTGGCGCTGCTGGCCATCGCCTTTTCGCCTGGCTTTGCCTGGATGCTCCCCGCCATGGTAGCAATGGGGCTGGTCGCGGGCGCCTTTGATGGGGCCATCAACCCACTGATTGCCAGCCTGTACGAAGAGCGCTCAGGCGGCATCCTCAACAATGTGCACCTCTTCTTTGGCATGGGAGCCACCATTACGCCCTTTTTGATCAGCCTGGGTCTGCGCTATGGCCTGGGCTGGCGCTGGCATTTCGGCCTGCTTTCCCTCTATGTGCTACTGGTCGGCATCGTCATTTTGCGCACCCGTTTTCCAGCGCCGCCGCAGCGCGGCATCGCCACCGAGCCGCTCTCCCTGGGACAGATCCTGCGCCGCCGCCTGGTGCTCCTGGCCATCCTGGTGATGTTCCTGTACGTGGGAGCCGAGGCCAGTGTCTTTGCCTGGTCGGCTCTCTTCCTCGAGCGCTTGCGTGGTGTTCCTCTCTCAGCAGCCAGCCTGAGCGTATCGCTCTTTGGTGGCACCATCATGATCGGGAGACTGATCTGTGGGCAAATCGCCGAGCAGGTGGGCTACAAGCGCCTCATCGTCGCCAGCTCGTTCCTGAGCACCATCGGCGTAGCGATCTTGCTCTGGGGCCCGGGCGCCCTAGCCCCCTGGCTGGGCGTAGGCCTCACCGGCCTGGCCTATTCGGGCATCTTTGCCACCATCATGGCCCAGGTGACGGCGCGCTCTCCTGGTTACGAGGGCACTGTATCAGGACTTCTCTGCTCGGCTGGCGGCCTGGGCCAGATCGTTTTCCCTTGGGCGGTGGGTATGCTCTCGGACGCCGCCGGGCTGCCGGTCGGTATGGCCCTGGTGTTCGGCATCTCGGCGCTCATGGGCCTCTTTTATCTCTTGACCTGAGGAACTACAAATGGCTGCTGTGGCGTCAGTTCTCTTTTGGGCTGCGCTGACGGTCATAGCCTACACCTATGTGGGCTATCCGATCCGCCTGGCGCTTTTGAGCCGCCTGAGGCGGGGGCATCGCACTGCTGACGTGATCTCGGCTGTGGACGTGATTATTGCAGCCTACAACGAACAGGACCATATCGCCCAAAAGCTGGAGAACACACTGGCGCTGGACTATCCCGCCAATATGCTGCGCATCATTGTCGTCACCGATGGCTCTACCGATGCAACCCCCGACATTGTGCGCCGCTATGCCGAACGTGGCGTGATCCTGGTGCACCAACTATTGCGGCAGGGCAAGACAGCCGCCCTGGCCCGGGCGTTGCCCCATCTCCAAGGCGAAGCGATCCTATTCACTGACGCCAACTGCGCTCTTCCTGCCCAGACCGTGCGACGCATGGTTCGCCATCTGGCAGAACCCAAAGTAGGCGGGGTTAGCGGCGTCAAGCGGGTGGGTCAGGCCGGCACATCTGAGGGAGAAAACCTCTACTGGCTCTACGAGGGCTGGCTCAAGACCCTGGACAGCCGCTTTGGCTCGGTGATGGGCGCGCCTGGCGAGGTCTGGCTGGCCCGGCGTGAGGCCTATCGCGTCCCACCGCCCGATATACTGCTCGATGACTTTTACGCCTCTATCGAGATGGTCGCACGCGGTTGGCGCGTGGTGTACGAGCCCGAGGCCTGGTCGCTGGAGCCGGCATCGCCCACGCTGGGCGCCGAGTGGCGACGGCGGGTGCGCAATGCGGCCGGCGGTTGGCAGGCGGTACTGCGCCTCACAAATATCTGGCGGGGGGGCGTTCGGCTGTTGTTCCAGTATCTGTCGCACCGGGTCTTGCGCTGGATGGTGGTGCCCCTGCTGTTGCCCCTGGTCCTGGTAACAAACCTGCTGTTATTGCCCGATCCACAGTACGTCTGGCTGCTGGGCGCACAAATGCTCTTCTACGGAGCGGGACTGGCGGGCTGGATACTGGTGCGCAAGGGGCGACGCGCCGGCCTGCTCGCGGCCCCTCTCGCCGTCTGCATGTTCAACGCCGCCGCCCTGGCGGGGGGCTGGCGCTATCTCCGTGGACGCCACACCGTGCTATGGTCCAAGGTGCGCCCTTGAGCTGCGGCTAGCCTTGCGCTACCTCCATCGCGATCTCGGCCCAGCGCCATAGGCGTTGCGGCTCGTAGCACACAGTGCTGATGTCCTTGAGGATGAACTCGAGCGGCGTGCCACACCTCTCGCAAGCGATGCGCGTCTCTTCCAGATCACGACGGACGGTCTCCTCGTCCAGACTCCGGGTCGCCAAAAAGGCTGGGCTCGGCTTGCGCGAAAAGACATAGTCGCCGCCGATGCGCTCGGCGCCCTTTTCCACGTCCACCCAGGGGCTCATCGAGATCTTGCGCAGATTGGGGATCGTGCGCAGGATGTCGACCTTGCCGTCCAGAGGTTCGCAACAGCCATAGTACACCAGGCCAAAGCGGGCATACCAGGGCCGCACATAGTCCAGCTCGAAACGTTCGTGCATCCTGGGCGACACCGACGAGAATATCTGCGCCATGCCGGCGGTCCAGACGTCCGCGGCCCGCGGTCGCGCGGGGTCATAGCCGGGGGCCGGCAGCTCGTCACTGTACGCTCCCGTGCAGTGGATCAGCGATTGGGGCTGCCCCAGCAGGCCCTGCTCCTCCAGCTGATCGAGGAGCGAGAGATAGGCATCGATTGCGCGGCGCATCAGCTTGTGTATCAGATCGGGCCTGGCAGCCAGGTCCATGAGCGCGTTCTGGGCCCCGCGCCACCCCACGATCCGATCCCACAGGTTCAGCATGGGGTGCATGCCCTCCATGCGCACCTCGAGGATACCATCCAAGAGCTCGTGGGCCTGCGCCTCGACCCGGTCCGTCGCCGCCCCATCCAGCGACACCTGGGGCATGCGGATCTTGGCCAGGTCGTCCTCGGTCTGGAGCTGGTCGAAATAGAGGTGCCCCACCACATCGTTGGCCGGGTCGGTGATGGCCAGCTCCTCGATGGGCTGAATACCGAAATCGGTGCCGAGGATCACCTTGGGTATCTGGATATAGGGCTCGACGACCATGTCGACGGGCATATGCTGCCAGGCATAGAGGGTACGACGCAGGCGCGTCTCGATCTCGCGACAAAAGGGGTCCTCGGTCTGGAGTACCAGCGCGCCGTCCACGTCCATTTCGTGCCAGCAGACCTGGTCGATCATCACCATCGGGC
>SLPC01000116.1 GCA_007132185.1 Anaerolineae bacterium
CGCGCCCAGATCTCGCATCAGGACATCACGGCAGCGCACATACTGTGCGAGCGCTTCGCTGCGCCGTCCCTTGCTAACCAGGAGATGCATGGCCTGTTGATGGGCCTCCTCCCGCCAGGGCTCCAGGTCTATCACTCGGCGCACGCAGGAAAGGGCCTCGTCGAGTCTGCCATGCTCCTCATGATAGATGGCCACCGCCTCCAGAGCCATGAGCATGCGGCGGTTGAGTTGCTCGCGCCTGAGGAGCAGCCACTCCTCAAAGGCGGGGCTATCGCCCAGCGAAAATCCATCCAGAAAGGGCCCGCGAACCAGAGTGATGGCGGCTTCTATGGCTTGGGCGTCCTTGTCCGAGACGATGGCATGGGGTCTCTTGAGCAGGGCCTCGGTTGCCTTCTCGAACGCAGCTACATCCAGCGAGATATCTGCCGCGGGATCAAGCTGGATCATCTCGCGCGATGCCAGGAGGTAGGGTACGGATTCAGGGTCACCCCCGATGGCCTGGCGCAGGTCACGGAGTGCCTGGCGCAAGCTGCTACGGGCAGCCTGATCCGTGGAATTGGGCCAAAGCAGCCCGGACAAGGCTTCGCGATAGTGGGATCGATCCGCCTCTACACAGAGATAAGCCAGCAACGCCTGCGCTTTTCTGGATGGCAGACGCAAAGGTTGCTGCGAACCCTTTGTGGCATGGAATGGACCGAGAAAACCAAGACGTAGAGTCACGATTGCCCCACCGCCCTGCGATGCGGGTAGCCTATCCACCACCCGCATTATACGACGGGATGTGTGACGGAACAACGCGGAATCGCACCGAATCGCAGAGCTTTGACGATAGATTAACGCTATACATACGTTGCCCTGCTACAGTTGAGCCATGGGCAAACACTATGCGGCCTTTTTGCTGCGTCTGTGGAATCTCGGCGACGGCGAGAGTCTATCGTGGCGTGCCTCGTTGGAAGACCCTCACACCGGCCAACAGCAGGCCTTTTCCAGCCTGGGCGAACTGGTCACCTTTCTGCAGGCATATATCCAGCAGCCGCCCAAGGCCGATCCCTCCGCTATGGAACCATTCGAAACCGACGACCCCTAGAACCAGGACGAACTGTGCCATGCACCTTTGGATAGGGAGAGAGACCATGCAAACGCCACGCATTCCGAGATGGGTTGTGATGCTTGCGACACTGTTGTTGGTGATAGGGATTGGACGGTTTGTGGGCCTGCCATCCATGGTGCTGCGTGCAGATACCGAGCCGCAGCGCGGTCTGACGCAGGCCTGGGAGCTTGCTCAAAAGGCAGGCTCCTATCACTTTAGTGCTACCACCAAACAGACGCTCGTTCCGCGGCCTGTCGCGGAAATGATCGGCGAGCGAGACCAGCAGCTGACGCTCGAGACCGACGGTGCTGTCATGTTGCCTGATCGGGTCTTGATCGAGATGCGCGTGGCTGGCAATGGGCAGCATAATGTGGCGACGCTGATGCGTGATGGCAACCAGACCTTTTTACTGCGAGAGGGCATCCTCAAGCCGGTGGACGACGCCCTGAGCCTGGCATCGCCCACCCATGACGTGCTCGGCTACCTGGCTGCCGCAGAGTATGTCACGCTTCTCACGCCGCCCGAGGGGCATCCCCACCTCATCCGCTATGGCTTTGAGCTCAATGGGCCGCTTTTTGAGCAATACGTGCGACAACAGGCCGAGAAAAGCCTGGCCTCTCAGCCCGGCGCGCCCGAGGGGCTGCGATTCCAGCCTATGATCGCGCTGCAGACCCTCACTGGCCGCGGCGAACTGTGGGTCAACACAGAGGGCCTACCGGTGCGCCAGGTGCTGTATATCGACATGCCCGAGATGAGCGATCTCTATTCGGCGCGCCTCGAAATGGTCGCGGACCTGTCAGGCTATGGCGAGGTTCCCTCGCTGCCTGCTGTGATACAAGGAAGCGACGGCGCATGGGGCCTCCAGGGTGGGCTAAGGCCGATCAGCCCACACACCATCACTCACTCTGATGATCCGCTGGCCCTGTCCGCATACGCCAGCTCGTACGATGCCGCCATGGACGGACTGCCCACAGCCACAGCGTCCTGGCATGCGCGCCTTGTGTCCCGGTTCCCCATACGCGTTGCCCCCAGCAATCTGGCCCTCTTTGTGTTCATGACGGTGGGGATCCTGTTGGTACGGCTCTATCAGCGCAACCCCTGCCGCTGCTACACCCTCATCGTCTGCACCATCGTTCCCATCATGGTCCTCTCGCCCTTGTTGCAGGCGGGTGGGGTGATCGCGTTCCTGGATCGGCAGGCGCGAGCGTCCGAGCAGCGTGCGCAAGCGGTGCCGGACTTGCTCCATAGCCTGGGCGTCGAGCTAAGCCCTGAACCTGCCGAGCCAGTCATCAATTCGCCGGCGGCTTATGAGCCTGCGTCCGGGCCAGTGGGTTCCCTGGATGTCCCTATGGTGCCCAGAAGCGATGTCATCTATGAGGCGCAGACTGTGCAGAATGCCACAGGGATGGCGATATGTGGAGATGGTGAGCCGGGCGTGGATACCGATGGCGATGGCCTCACCGATCAAGAAGAGCTGTGCCTGGGGACCAATCCCTATGCGGCCGACACAGACGGTGATGGCCTGCCCGACCTCGTGGAGGTGGAGGGTTTCTGGTACAACGGCCGTCTCTGGACCAGCGACCCGCTCAAGCCCGACAGCAGCGGCGACGGCATTCTCGATTTCATGGGCTATCCGAGAGAGATCCATCCCATGGGCCAGGTTTCCTGGGATAGCGTCGATCTGGATGGCGACGGCATCCCGAATCTGTGGGACGATGATGCCGATGGGGATGGCGTGCCGAACTGGCTCGATATCTCGCCCTTTGCTGTGACGGATTATGCGAACGAGTTCGAGCTGAGCATCGAGGGCAGCGAGGATGACGGGTACATCTTTGTTGAGATCCAGGTGCAGCCTGAGGACCTGGATCATCTTCGCTATTCCACCACCGCCCTCGATTGGCCCTATGACGACAAGGGTAATGTTCAGAATCTCACGGGCTTTGGGGGCAACCTGCGTCTGATCCCGCATCTGCTCATTCGCAGCAATGTGCAACCCCGAGAAGACCTGGCACAAAAGTACGGATTTAGTTCGTGGGCCGATGGCGACAGCTATGTCCTGCTGGTGCCTCTGTTGCCGGTTGAGGAATACGGCGCCATATACGCCTTTTACGCCAAGGTGGCCTATGCACCCGGCCAGACCGCCGATGTCCAGTGGCAGACCAAGATGGTGTGGATGGTTCAGATGGAGACCAACAGGCGGGTCGACTGGTCGGTTGTGACCGAGACCAGGACTCTGCATCAGTATGAGGATGTATTTCGTGTCACCGGGTTCAAGATCACCAAGGATCAGGGTTATGAGGCGGCCATCCTGGGCACGCCAGGCGAGACCGATGACCTCTATCTGTTCAAGATATTGATGGGCTTGAACGATACGTTCCAGATGCATGCGAGACTCGAGGGCCAAGCATCCGACCAGACAGCTCTGCAAGAGCTGGCGGAGCGCTTTGCCGTCGGCAGCACGGCCAGCCTTGTACACACCTTTGACGTCCCCCGCGAGGCTGTAGCAATGCAGGGCCCCAACTTGTACGGCCATGCAGAGGCCGCTCTATTCGCGGTGGGCTCGGACTTGGTGCCCACTTTTCTCGAGACGTATGATATCTTTTACGGCAATGCCCGCTGCCAGGATGCGGACAAGACCCCAGTCAACTGCGCCTCTCTGATCATAGCCTATGAGCAATCGTTGGGCGTGGAAGATCTCCGGTACCTGATGCAGTCCCATTCCGATGGCGTCCTAGACCTGCACGTGAATCTGGCCGACGTGGCAGTACTGACCGTGCGGGGTCTCCAGATGAGTATGTACGAAGAGGGAGCCGCCGGCTGGCAAAAAGTAACCCCGGCTCGTGCCCTCGAGTTGATAGAGCAGCGTTATGCAAGCTCCTATTCCACCGCACTGCGCGATCTCTACCCCGGTCTGACGATTGATGATCTGCGCTATATGACCTATACCACCTACCTTTTCGCCACTACCCCGTCCTATCGCCCCATCAAGGTCGATGGGCAGCTCTTGGTCGGCGAACTGGCAGATGAGGCGCAACTGGCCATGGAGCGGTCTTTGGGGCCCGATCTGGCACAGAGCGTCACGACGGCCGTTGACTATTTCGCGCTGGGTAGTGGCCTGGCAAATGCCGTCGGCACGGCCGCCAACATGGCCTGGTTCATCGATGACATTGTGTCAATGCCCAAGGACTGGGGCAAGTACACGTTCAGTATGAACACCTTCAAGGTGGCTGGAGAGGCCCTCTTTGCGGCATCCACCATTGCCTCAACGGCCATCGGTATCATCAATGCGATATGCGCTTCTACAACAGATCTGGCCATGTGCCGCAATGAGGACGTCCTCAAGATCATCAACATCGGTGTAGATGCCTTGGCCATCGTTTATCAGATTCAGTACGTGACGCAGCTCGTGATCGAGTATGCGATGAAAACCCTCGAGACCATCTCGACAGTGGCCATGATGGCGCAAGCCGTAGGAGTAGCCATCTCAATCGGGCTTACCTGGGCTGCTTTTGCCATGGCGCTGGCGTTTGGCGGGGCAGCGAATCCGGTCGTGTGGCGGATGGCCCTGGCCGAGGCCATTGTGACGACGATCTGGCTGATTGTGCTCTTTGCGCTCAACTTTATCCCCGTCATCGGTCAGGTCATCGCCGCCATCCTGGCGCTGATCGACATGCTCCTGAGCCTGTTTACGGGCCTCTTTGCAGACAAGACCTACAATCTCTCGTTGATCGTACTCGGCATGTTCTACGATGCTGCTGTATGTACCAACGTCTACTCGGCAGACTTTGGCTCCTTTAGCAGTGAGTTGAGAGATCCCAACATGGGACTGGTCGCCGGAAATGCGTTCCTGCTCAAGTTACCCGCCAGCGGTATCATAGAACTGCTGCCCGACGGCAAGGTCGATGACTTGTATGAAAGCTATATCGAGGGCCAGCTTACCTGGATGGGCCAGGCATATGACCCGGAAACCTGGTTCACGGCGCAGGACATGAGCGAACCAGTCTCTTGCCAGGTCGAATACTATGGAGCCTTTTGTGACAATGTGGCCACAATGGGCTATGCCCTGACGCCCCAGATCAATGGCGTAGTCAGCTTTGATGCACGCCACAACTATCAGATCGTATGGGCCGAGTTCGGCATGTACCATGCCTGGCGCTGGAAGACCCATACGATGGAGGGCGTTATCCCGGACTATGCCGACACGCTCACGCCTCAAACGATGTACCTGGACGTCCTGCCTGCCACCCTCAAAGAGCTGTGGCACTGGGATGCGATCAACAACTCGGACTGGGATGGCGACGGGCTGACAAACGAGCAGGAGCTGCTACTGGGCACCGATCCCTACAACTGGGATACAGATGGCGATGGATTGTCCGACTATTACGAGTGGCTGACCTTTGGCACGCACGGCGCCGACCCACTCAAGTATGATACCGATGGCGATGGTCTCTCAGACCGTCAGGAGCTA
>SLPC01000167.1 GCA_007132185.1 Anaerolineae bacterium
GCAGAGACACGGCGCCTGTCGGTGGCGGCAGCCCAGGTGGAAGCCGAGGGCTACTGCCGTTGGCCCAGGGTGCAGGAGATGATGGCCTTTGCCCGCAGGCTGGGCGTGGAGCATCTGGGGATTGCCTGCTGCGCGGGCCTGATCCATGAGGCGCGCCTGCTGCTCGAGATTCTGGAGGCCCATGGTTTTTGCGTGTCGGGCGTGTGCTGCAAGACCGGAAGCATCCCCAAGGAGGAGGTGGGCCTGCGCGATGCCGAAAAGGTGCGTCCGGGCGGGTTCGAGGCGCTCTGTAATCCTGTGGCCCAGGCGATGCTGCTCAACGAGGCGCAGACGGGACTGAACATTGTCGTGGGGCTGTGCGTGGGGCATGACAGCCTCTTTTTCCGGCACTCGGAGGCCCCTGCCACCGTGCTGGTCGCCAAGGATCGGGTGACGGGCCACAATCCGGTTGCGGCCCTGTACACCAGCCATTCCTACTATCGCGGCCTCAAGGATCTGACCTAGCCAGCGAGTGTGCATGCCCTACGGTGGGAGAGTGAGCGTAAAGGGTCTGTACAGCGGGCGGTCAGCAGGGTATACTTGGCAAAGACAAGTTCCGAGCTCCCCCTTGGGAGCGCATCCGGGGCCGTATAGGCTTTAGGAGCAGGGTTGCATACCCGATGCTCGGTCGATGACCGCTCCGGCACGCCAGAACAGGAGGCGTACGATGGCGGATCAATCGATCGAGGTCACCCACTCCTTGCTAGAGCGTCTGTTTGGCGATGAGGTCAATGGCGCCAACGTAAGGCTATGGGACGGGAGCTATTGGCCTACAGATCGCCCCTCCCAGGCGACGCTTGTGCTCAAGCACCCGGGCGCGCTGCGAGCCATGTTCCTGGCCGGCACCCAGGTTGCCCTGGCCGAGGCCTACCTATTCGATGACTTTGATGTAGAGGGCGATATGGAGGCCCTGTTAGACGTGGCCAGTGCCGTGCCGGAGCGGATCTCGGCCCTGGGCACGCGGCTGGAGCTGGCCAGGCACCTGCTGCGACTGCCTTCGGACCCGATACAACGCCCCGTGGCCGTGGGTCCCCCCCAGCTGCGCGGCCGCCAGCATTCGACCGAACGGGACCGGCAGGCCATCTCGTATCACTATGATGTCTCCAACGATTTCTACCAGCTCTTTTTGGATCGGCGCATGGTCTACTCCTGCGCCTATTTCGAGACGCCCGAGAATGATCTGGACACCGCCCAGGAGCGCAAGCTGGACCATATCTGCCGCAAGTTACGCCTGCAGCCCGGTCAACGGCTGTTGGATATCGGTTGTGGGTGGGGTGGTCTGTTGATCCATGCGGTACGCAACTATGGGGTGGATGCTACAGGCATTACCCTGAGCAGCAAGCAAAAAGAGCTGGCCAACGAGCGCATCCATGAGGCGGGCCTGGCGGATCGCGCGCGGGTTCTGTTGCAGGACTATCGTGAGGCCGACGAATCGCAGCCCTATGACGCGCTGGTAAGCGTGGGCATGTTCGAGCATGTGGGGCGCGATCTGCTGCCCACCTACTTTGCCAAGGCCCTATCATTGGTGCGCCCTCAGGGAGTATTCCTCAACCACGGCATCGCGCGGGGCGGGCGCGACATATCCATCAAGAGCAGGGGCAAGAGCTTTTCGCAGACGTATGTGTTCCCCGACGGCGATCTGGTGCCCATCCACACCACGCTGGAAACGGCCGAGGGCGCAGGCTGGGAGGTGCGCGATGTGGAGAGCCTGCGGGAGCACTATGCCCTGACGCTGCGCCACTGGGTGCGCCGGCTGGAGGAGCATCACGAGGAGGCCCTGCGCCACGTGCAGGAGCCCACCTACCGGGTATGGCGGCTATTCATGGCAGGCTCGGCCCAGGGATTTGCCAGCGAGCACCATAATCTCTATCAGACGCTGCTGGTCAGGCCTGACGAGCGGGGACGCAGCGGCCTACCACTGACGCGGGCCGACTGGTACCGCGAGGCCATGCCCGTATCCGAGCCTGCCTCTCAGGCCTGATAGCTCTTGTGTGGATTGTCTGTCGCCGGCAAAGGCCTAGACGCCTGCCAGGCGGAGGGCCTGTTCCAGGGCCGCCTCCAAGCCGCCAGCATCGGCCGTGCCCTGCCCGGCGATATCATAGGCCACACCGTGGGCTGTGGTGGTACAGGGCACCGGTAGCCCCTCGTATACGGTCACGCGCTCGGCCATGGGCTGGAGCTTGCGGGCGATATTAGCCTGGTCGTGGTACATGCCCACGACGCCGGCGAACTCGCCGCCGAGAGCGCGCGCAAAGACTGTGTCGGCGGGAATGGGTCCCACGACATCGATGCCCTGGGTGCGGGCATCCTCAATGGCGGGGCCAATCTCGGTGATTTCTTCCTTGCCGATAGCACCACCCTCGCCGCCATGTACGTTCAGCGCCGCAACCGCCAGGCGCGGATTGGCATGCCCGGCGCGTTCCATCACGGCGTGCAGGCCCCTGATGTAGCGCAGGACGTTTTCGCTGGTGATCAGGTCGGCGATGTCGCGAAAGGGCACATGCTCGGCGACGGTTGTCACCCATACGCCACGCATGATGCCCAGGATAAAAGCGTCAGGACAACTGGTACGTTTGGCCATGTACTGTAGCTCATCGCCATGCTCATAGCCCAACAGGGAGAACGCCTCTTTGTTGAGGGGTGCTGAGATAAAGCCCTGGATGCGACCTGTCAGAGCCAGGTCACAGGCCCTATCGAGGGGCGCCAACATGGCGGCGGCAGTGCCCTCATCGATGGCGCCCCAGCGAAAGTTGGGCGGCGCAGCGGTGGGGGTCTGTAGTATCTCCAGTGTGTCGCCATATTCGGCCTCATCGAGGATAGTAATGGTCCGCAACGCGGGCGCATCCTCCACAAGCTGGGCAGCCCGCTGAAAGACGTTGGGATCGCCAAACAGAACCAGGCGACTACGTGTGCGCCAGCTTGGGTTACGCAGGGCCTTGAGGACAATCTCGGGTCCCACGCCGGCAGGATCCCCCATGGTGACGACGATGATAGGCATTGACATGTATAGTGCCCCCTCTATGATGCGATAGGTGTAATGCATCGGATCATAGTAAGGCAACAAGGGGGCGTCAAGGCTCGGCATGGCCTGTTGCCTCTCCGTAAGCAGGAGAGTGGACATCGTCAGATTGGCGAATGAAGCGGCGATCTTGATAATGGAGCCCGCTGATTCGCCCGATGCCCAGATTGCTTTGACATATGAACCAAGGTAGGAGAGCAGCTGCTCTCCTACCTTGGTATTGGATTGGAGGCGGAACTGTCTATCGTTCCGTAATTCACACGGTAAGGCTAGTCTCGCCTGCCATTGTGGTCGTCGTCACGTCTCCTGCGTTCACGGCGAGTGACAGGCTCATCCTCAGGCGGGTACTCTTCACGAGTTGAACGCGACACGCGATAGGAGCTGGTACGATAGCCAGCAACCCAAAGAAGCTTTAGGATGGCCCAAGTGAACAGGGCATATACGACAATGGCGATGAGGGTCGAACCCTCAAAGACCATGCCATTGAACTGAGGCTCGCCGAATAGACCCTGAAATGGTGCGACAAACAGATCTGTAGCGCCATAGACAAAAGCGGCAAAAGGAGCTTCGGGGTTGGCTCCGAGGAGCAAAAGCACAAAGCGCAGGCCCAAAAAGGCCAGCAGAATGCCCATCAGTGTCCAGATGAACTGACTTATCTTGAAGAACTGACGTCTCTGCTCCTCCGCACGATCATGGGTCACGCTCTCTCTCGTAGCGCGCCCCGGCTCCTCCGTCACCCGGGTCTCTTTGCGTCTGTCTTCTCCATGCTCCATCGTCTCGTAGGAGCGTTCTTCGCGAACCCTTTCTTCTTCAATCCGTTCGTCGTCACGTTCTCTTGGCGGTCTTTGGTCTGTCATAATCTACGCTCCTTTGGATGACCCCAGGCAATCTGATCTGGAGCATCATCTATGTAAGGTAGCTCAGGTATGGATCTGGATAATCTTGAGCTACTTTTGTTACAAGACTATCATAGCGCGACGGCGACCGTCTGACATCGGCCATTCGTAGGATATTGCCTAGACATAAAGAGAGTGCGTGGGACATCAACCGTATGAAAGCGATAACGGCCCCGCCTGGCATAGGCGGATGACCCACAAGCGTCGTTGGCCAAAGGGGTGCCTCATAGATATGTGCTTGGAAAGGCGAGCCACTGCTTGCGTGTCAACTCGGATGCTGTCGCTATACAAGGCAGGACGTGATACTATACGGCCAGTGAGTCAGAAGATGCTAGGAGCCACTCATATGCAGGGGTCGCGGGACAAGAGGATGTCTCAGAGTACGCACCCAGGCCTGCTTTACACTAACCTGCTCTATCTGCTGGTCATGGTGCTGGTCATCGTGGCGGGCTCGGCCATGCAGATGCTGGATTTTGGCTGGGGGATGATCGGCACCCAGGTGTTGCTCTTTATGCTGCCGGCCTGGCTGTTCGTGCGCGCCAGGGGATTACTTTCTCGCCAGACCCTGCGTTTGAGAGGGCTACCGCCTGGGTTGGTGCTGCTCAGCATCGTAATCGGGGGGGGCCTCTGGTTTCTGGGCGCCTGGCTGGAAGGCGTAATGAGCCTCATATTCGGCTATTCGGTGATGGGTGGTCCCGACATGTATCCTACCACCACAGGCCAGGCGTTGGTGATCTTTGTCGCGCTGGCTATCGCGGCGCCACTTGGTGAAGAGCTGTTCTTTCGCGGCATCATCCAGCGCGCGTACGAGCGCATAGGCCCTCGTTGGGCGGTGGTTCTGGGAGGGTTGCTGTTTGCGATCTTTCATCTGCGACTCAGCGGCCTGGTGGCCCTACTCCCCATCTCTCTGGCTCTGGGGTATGTGGTGTGGCGCAGCAACTCGCTGTTGGCGGGCATATTTGTGCATGCTGCCAACAATACTCTGGCCGCCCTGTTCCTGATCCTCTATAGCTTGCGCCCCGATCTTGTGGAGGGGGTAACGCTTCTTTTCCTGCCTTTGGCGGCGTTGGGCGGAGCCCTGGCCCTGCTAGGCCTCTGGCTGTTTCGACGGCTCACCCAGCCCGAGGCGCTGGCGATCGTGCCAGAGAGGCGCTCCTTTGTGGCGCGTTTCTGGCCCCTCGGCGTTGCGTTGCTGCTCTACCTGGTGATGGGGGGCTTGGAGTTTGTCGCAGGCCGCCATCCCAATATCCTGGCGATGGGGCAGCCCGTTGCTCTGGGCGAGTCGCCTTGGCAGAGGCCAACGACCTGGCGGTATGAGCTGCGCAACGTGGTGGATGACCCTGTGGGCGAGGCCGAGTGCACGGTATTGCCCGAAGGGGAACAGGTCACGCTGAACTGTCGGGTGCGCCAGGAGGCCTTTGAGGTCGAGGTGGGGCGCTCCTTCTGGAGCTCCGACTCGGCCGAGTGGTTGACGACATCGGTTTGGACGGCGCAGAGTCTGCGTCTCACCGAGGCACAGGGGTTGCGAGACAGCCAGATTCTGAGCTACTCGTACCAGGTTGCGTTAGCTGAGGAGAATCTGCGCCTGACCGGTGAGAC
>SLPC01000216.1 GCA_007132185.1 Anaerolineae bacterium
CCGATCCGATGCCGGCGCTGTGGCCTGCGAGAGGTGTGTGGACAAGCCCTGTAGCGTCCCTAGCCCTGTAGAGCACGCAATCCCAGCGCATGCTCGGGCGTCTGGCTCTCGATCAGTGCCAGCGCCTCCTCCCAGCCGGGCTGTCCGTTGAATCCGCCTACCTGGGTCATGGTCAGGGCGGCGCAAGCCGAGGCCAGCAGCAGCGACTGGTGCAGCGTGCCACCCGCCAGCCAGGCGGCCAGGAACCCCGCATCAAAGGTGTCGCCGGCCCCCGTAGTGTCCTGCACGTCCACAGCATAGACAGGCGTCTCGATCTGGGCCGAGCCCTGGGCGCCCAAGGCTCCATCAGCACCCCGTTTGACCGCCAGAATCGGCACACGTTCCAGCATGGCATCTATCGCCGCGCCCAACTCAGGCTGGCCCGAGAGCGCCGCCAGCTCGTTCTCGTTGGGCATCAGGATGTCCATATGCTCATAGAATTCCGGGAGATGCCAGCCCTCGGTCGGGTCCCAATTGGTGTCCATCGACACGGTCATGCCCGCCCGCTTGGCGCTGCGCATCATGTCGGGCATCGAGGGATACAGCCCCTGCAGCAAAAAGGGGCTGGCCACATGGAGATGCCGCACAGCATAGTACCAATCGGGGTCCACTAGGTCGAGGGTGACATGGGCAATAGAGCCCAGGTCGGTAAGCATGGCCCGGTCACCGTCCTCGCGCAGCAGGTGGATGGTGGCCCCCGTCGCCAGAGCGGGCTCCACCACCACATGGGAGACATCCACGCCCGCAGAGCGCATCAGGTCCAGCATCAGCCGCCCGAACAGGTCATCGCCGACAATGCTGGCGAACAGCACCTGCAGCCCCATGCGGGCCGCGCCAGCCGCAAAGATCGCCGCCGACCCGCCGCCACACACCTGCAGGCTGTCCACCAGCTTTTCCACCTGTCCAAAGACCGGCTCGACGTCCCCTTTGACCAGAATGTCGACATTCAGCTCCCCTACAACGAGGAGATCATAGTCCCGCCTACTCATCATCCACCATATCGGCGCCAGAAAGGACGATAGACATGACCACGTTGCGCGGTCGATCGGGGTTGAGGCCCTTGGCCAGCGACCGGTGGTAAGCCATGAGTTGCAGCATCGGCAGGTAGAGCACCGGCTGCGCCCGCTCGGGCAGCGTCGTCTCCAGATCGAATATGCCATCGGCCAGGGAGCCCAGGCCCGCGGGATCGTTGCCGATCACCAGAATGCGTGCACCCAGCGCCTTGAGGTCGCGCAAGACGCTTACCTCATAGGGGCGCATCTCTTCCGAGAGCAAGGCCACAACCAGGTGCTCGTCATCCACCATGGACATGGGGCCGTGCCGGAACTCCATGAAATGATACGCCTCAGCCTGGGTGAGGGACATCTCTTTCATCTTCACAGTGGCTTCGTTGGCCAGCCCATAGAGCGGCCCAGACCCCAAAAAAGTGATGCGCCGGATCGACTCGTCCTCACCAAAGGAACGCGCCACCGGATCGGCCCGCGCGATGACCCCCTCTGCCAGCTCCGGCAACAGACACAGTTCGTTCCAGAGCGTGACGTCATGGGCCGCCACGCTGGCCAGCCCCTGCACCGCCACAAGCATGCCGGCAAAAGAGCGCGTCTGGGCAAAGCTCTGCTCCCGCCCCTCGGGAATGGCGATGGTCCGCTGAGCAGCGGCCGACAGTGGCATGTTATTGTAGCAACTAATGGCCAACGCCCGCGAGCCCCGCTCGACCAGCTTTTTCACGGCCAGCACCGTCTCGCTGGTCTCACCGGAGCGCGAGAGAGCGATGATGCCCGGAGCATACCCCCGCGCCAAAAGAGTGTCGGTCTGCCAGACTAGCTCTGATGAGGGCGCGGCCCGACAGGACCAGCCGGTGATTGCCTGGAAAAAAGGGGCCGCGAAAAGTGCCAGATAGTGGGTTGACCCGCAGCCGGTAAAGATCAACTCTTGCCGTCCATTGACCTCCAGCCAGCGCTCTAGCACCTCGCGATGGCTCTCTACCGCATCCAGCGCGCCCTGCCAACTGGCCGCTTGCGTCACGATCTCTTTTCTCGAAAATGAGCCCTCGGTCATCATGTCCTCCCTGCAACAGCCTCCGCGGGCCCATAGTGACTCGTCGCCCATGAGCTGTCCCTGACGGCATCCAGCATGGCGACGATATTCTCGGGCGGCACATCGGCCTGTATATTGTGTACCTGTTGAAAGACGAATCCCCCGCCTGGCGCCAGCACCTCTAGATTCTGTCGCACATGGGCGCGCACCGCAGCGGGGGTTCCGCGGTGCAGCACCTCGCGCGTGTCACATCCTCCGCCCCACAGGCAGAGATCGCGCCCAAACGCGCGCTTGAGCCGGGCCGCCTCCATGTCCTGGGCCGTGGTCTGCACCGGCTGCAGAATATCGAGCCCGGCCTCGATCATGCCCGGGATCAGTGGGTAAACCCCGCCACAGCAGTGGAGCATGACCTTGACCGGCACCAGCTCCTTGGCGCGCTTCCAGAGCACCTTTTGCCGGGGCTGAAAGAACTCGGCGTACATGCGCGGCGAGATCTGCGGCCCCGTCTGCATCCCCAGATCGTCGCCGAACAGGATAATGTCAATGTACGGGCCGACGGCGGCACAAAAGCGCTCCAGATCGTCCAGATGCCGCTCCACGAGCCGATCCAGAAAGCGATGCGCCCGCTCCGGCTCGCCTGCCAGCAGCAGGAAAAAGTTGTCGTTGCGAAACAGGAATTGGCCTGCCTCCAGCAGGTTGCCGCCGAACAGCCCTATGATGGCCCGATCGGTAGAGGCGCGCAGTTCGCGGGCCCCTGCTGCCAGGCGTTCGAGATTCTCATCATTATAGGACAGAGGCGCGGGCGGCGTCCCCAGCCGCTGCCACATGCTATGGTCAAAGGCCGCGTCCAGGTCCCAATCGTCGCCCTGCGAGCCGGCCAGCGGATAGTGGGTCTGCTCAAAGTACCAGCTCCCCGCCCGCTGCACACCCAACACCGTGCCATCCTCGTGCTCGATGCGCCAGCCGCCCTCTTCCGGAATCGGCTCTATATAAGCCGGGATCTTGCAGGGCGTGCCATCGGGCAGCACCCAGTCGCGCCAATCGGCAGGGTCCAGGCCAAAGCCGCGCCCCAGCTCGATGGTGTCCACGCCAAAACGGTCCAGCACCGGCGGCTCGATGATGGCCAGTTGCTGCGGCACATCATAGACATAGATATCGCCCGTATGGATACCCAGGTACTCTTTGAGGCGCTTGTACGCCATGGCCATGATCCCCGACGAGCGATGCCCACCCAGGTCGATGGGTGGCCTGTCCACCTGCCCATGATTCAGCGCCGCGAAAACGCGATCTCGTGATGTCATCATTGACGAATCCTCCATCATTGGATTGGCTAGCCCAGGCGTCGATGTCGGGCCAGCTCTATCGCTACATCTTCCAGACCCAAATCGCGCAGCCTGGCCTCGGTAGGCCAACCATTGGCCAGGTTCCACCCCCGCAGCTCGTAATAGCTATCCAGCAGTGGCATGAATCGCTCGCGGTCGAGCAGCACGCCGTCGTCCTTGCCGGGAAAGAGAAACGTGTTGAGGGCCGACTCGTCCACCGCCCGCTCCCGGCCAAAGTCCCGCACGTCGATGGCCCGCAGCAGGTTCCAGATCCGCTCGCCCGCCCGATCCAGCTCGTCGCGCCCCAGCTCGTGGCCGGTGCAGGCCGAGAACAGCTTGGCGGGCAGGTCGACATCGGCCATCCCGTCCTCGCTGTCCACGCTGAACACCCGCGAGTGCTCGTAATCGCACAGCACTAGCGAGTCCACTACCATGGCCCGGTCGGTGTGCCAGATGGCGGGGATCGCCTTGGCCTCGGGTGGGTCATAGGCATAGGCGGGATCGCACACATCCGGGTTACCATAGACCCGCTCCGAAATGGCACGCACCTGCTCCAGGGGGAACGGGCCCTGGTTGGGCCCCGATTGGGGCAAATAGTGTTGGGCGTGCATCGTCCACTGGTGGCTGCTGTCGCTGGCCGGGTCGCGGGTATCGACGCACCACTGCAGCACTACCGGCAGCCACCAGGGCCAGTAAACGACGCCTCCCGGCCCCCAGTTGCCGCCCCAGTGCTCAGTCTGACCGGCCCGCCGGGGATAGATCCGATCCAGCAGCGGCTCGCCTGCGCCGTCGAACAGGCGCTCGGCGGCGTAGCAGGCGCCCTCGGCCAGGGCATCGCCCAGCTCGCCCTCGCGCTGCGTGATCAGGCGCAGCAGCTCGCGCACAAACTCGATGGGATAGTTGGCCACATCCCGCAGGTACTCGATGGGCTGGTCCGGCACAGGGATCGGCTGGGCGCCCACAGCGTCGATCAGGCCCGCCTGTCGGCACATCTGCAGCCAGGGGATGATCCCGTAAGAGATCTCCCAGCCGTTGAGGCCGTAATCGGTGGTCAGCATGCGGGCCTCGTTGTCAGTCTCCCGGGGGATGCCGTCATAGCTCCAGCACTGGCGGGCCGCGCTCAGGCCTCCGGCGCCCTCCACCTGGGGCCCCGCAATATAGATCGGATGGGCGCAGGGCGTCATGCAAAAGCCGCACTTGCGCATGCGCGCGCCCTCCAGGCCCCAGTTACGGATGCCGTGGCTGTAGGGGGCCTGGCCCTCGCGGCTGGCATCCACGCACAGCTCCAGCAGGCGTTCCGGCTGGGCTACGGCTACGCCGCCTGTGCCCCGCACAGCGATGGCCTTGAGACGCTTGGAGCCCATCACGCCGCCATAGCCGCCCTGCCCCGCCGCGTTGCCCGTCTCGGTCTGGATGACGGCGATGCGGGAGAGGGCCTCTCCCGCCGGCCCGCAAGAGACGATGCGGGTGCGCGGGCCATGGCGTGCGCGCAAGGTGCGGGTCACAGCATAGTTGCCGGCGCCCCACAGATCGCCCGCAGGACGAATCTCAACGCGCTCGTTCTCGATCCACAGATAGACCGGCTCGGGAGCCTGCCCCGTGACGACGATGCCGTCATAGCCGGCATACTTGAGCTCGGCGCCCCAGTGCCCGCCCATGCCCGAGCGGGAAAAGACCGGCGGCCGCTGTTGCGGCGCGATGCCCGCCACCTCGACGCGGCTGGCACCCGAGGCCAGCGTGCCCGTGAGAGGCCCGGTCATGATCATCAACAGATTGCCGGGATCGAACGGGCCCGTGCCGAGCGACAGATGCTCCCAGGCCAAGCGCGCCGCCACGCCGAGGCCGCCCACATAGTCGGGGACATACGCCAGCGTATCCAGGTGCTCGACCGTGCCCTCGCTCAGGTCCACCCACAGGGTCCTCCCCGTCCAACCGTAGCTACGCCCCATGCCCTTTGCCTCTCTTTGATCTTGTACAACAGATTGCCTCTACTGTAGCCTGTCGCGCAAGGCGGGTCAAGAGGGCACCATAAAGGCCAAGTGTACGATGTCCGACCCTACGGAGCGGGAGGCCATACCAGCTCGGCGTCAAGCCCATGGACGCTCACCGCATACGAGCCCGCGGGCAGCTCCG
>SLPC01000119.1 GCA_007132185.1 Anaerolineae bacterium
CCAGTTGGCATCACGACGAGGTCATCTCGGTCACCGAGTTTGCCCAGCGCCTCTTCCCAGCGGGGTTTGTCGTCGTGTTCAGGCAGCCGGTGCGGGCGGACGCCGTGCATCGCCGGCACGCCTTTGCACGGGTTCGCCGCCGCGAGCAGGTGCCTGGCGGCCTTCAGGTGGAATGCGAGTGCGTGATTCCGATGAACGTAGAGCCCGTGGAACCCCTGGATATCGAAGATCGCGATGTCACGTGGCTTGTCGGCGATACGCCCACCCCAGACCATTTCGAGCTGGTAACCGCCGCAGAGCCTATGGGAGGCCAGCAGTTTGTTCCCGCCCTCCGCCTGGTGCCGCCAGACGATTGGAGGACCCCGGATCTGCTGGCGCGCTTGATCGAGGTATCTGGCCTGGGCGCCCTGACTGTAACGATCGTACTGCGCGGCGAGTGGATCCTCGACGAGCGCGGGCGCGGCCTGGATGGTGACCACCTCTGGCCCGGCGTGCCCGAGGGCCCGACGGCGGCGGGCGTCGACGGGCGTCCAAGCGGCAACGGCACAGAAGGAGGCGATTGGGTGAGTGTGTTGCACATTAGACCACAATAGGCGCAAATCGCGCCATGCCATATGGTGAGCCGGCTGCCAGCGCACCGCGGACCCGAGACGTGCGCGCTGGTTGGCCCATGAATGTCAAGGATGTTGACGATGAGGATACCCGATAGCTCGGAGCATATGATAGCTGGACAGCTTGCTTATTCTCGTTACTTTGCCCGACAACTGGTGACCGCGGCTGATCTGAATGCGGACCAGACCTATTTCCGGGAGCTTGTACGCCGCCATAATCGCTATCTCCATGGCTGTGGCGTCGTATGCGGCCTGGAAGTGCTGTTGGGCGAGGACGACGACGGCCACCCCCAGGTAGTGGTCACGCCTGGCCAGGCCATCAGCCCCCAGGGGGATGATATCCACGTCCCAGAACAGCAAGCGATCCCCATGGATGAGGTGGAAGAGTGTATCGGCCCAAACCAAGAACGGCGTCTCTATATCGTGCTCCGCTATACCGAGACGCCGCTCTGCCCGGTGCCGACTCTGCCGGGCCCCTGCATGCCCACGGCCGGTCTGCAGTTCTCCCGTCTGCAGGCCGGCTTTGCGCTCGCCTGCATCGTCGAACTGCCCTCGGCTTGCGGCGAGGAGCCAGCCTGCGGCGACCTGACGTGCGAGCTGCTCCGCGACGCTGCGTCGCCCGATGCTCCGCCGCCCGACACGGCCACGTGCGCTTCCGCAGTCTGTCCGGATCATGGCGCCGACCCCTGGGTTGTCCTCGCTGCCCTCGATCTGGACGCCCACGGCGCCGTGAGCGCCATCGACTATGGCGTGCGACGGCGAGTGCTTTCCGTCCAGTTTCTGATCGAGGCGCTGCGCTGCCTGCTGCCCCGGGTCACAGCGATCGCGCCCAGCTATGGGGTCCAGGGCACGCGCATGTTGGCTTTGGTCCACGGCGAACGGCTGGCGGACGCCCGCGACGTGCGCTTTGAGGAGGGCGTCATCGCGCGCATCGTGTCGCAGCCTCAGGATGGTGGCTGGATTTTGATCCAGATGGATATCGCCGACGACGCGGCGCTCGGGCCACAAGGGTTCCAGGTCATCACGCCCCGGGGCATCGCCAATAGCGTCGCCTGCGGCGTGCAATTCACCGTTTTGCCAGGACTGGCGGGCTATGGGTACGGATACGGGTATCGGCCCTATGGCGCATACGGGGATTATGCTACGTCCGGCATAGGAGGGAACCTGCTGTGAGCGGACCAACTCCTACCATGCTGCCGGTCACGAGAGGCGTTCGCAGGGCCGTTTGGAGCTATTGGAGCCGTCCTTTTGAGGTTCATCACCATCAGGGGTGGGTCAGCCGGAAACACCATCTGCTGGCTTGGATTCTGAGCGTGCACACTGCCCGACAGCACTATCCAGAGACGAGCCTGGTCACCGATGAGGCCGGTGCGGCGATGCTGGTCGATGGCCTGGGGCTGCCCTTTGACCAGGTTTCCACAGAGCTGGAGACGTTGGAAGGAGCCGATGCAGACTGGTGGGTCCTGGGCAAGCTGCATGCGTATCGAGCGCAGGAGACACCGTTCGTGCACCTGGACACTGACGTGTTTCTCTGGAAACGTCTGCCCAGAGCCATGGAGATGGCGCCGGTGCTGGCACAGAATCCCGAGCATTTCCCCTTTGTGGGCTCCTGGTACCGGCCGGAGGCCTTTGATGTGGCGGTGCAAGCGACGCAGGGCTGGCTGCCAACAGAGTGGATCTGGTACGTCTCCCAGCGCCGGGGCGAGGCCCTCTGTTGTGGCGTGTTTGGCGGCAACGACATCGGGTTCATCAACCACTATGCGGATTCGGCCATCCGCTTTATCAAGCATCCACTGAATCAGACTGCCTGGGATCTGATCGGATTCAAGATCGGCGACAATATCCTGTTCGAGCAGTACTTTTTGTCTGCCTGCATCGCTTATCACGCCTATCACGAGACCTCTCCCTTTTATGGTGTCTATGCCCATTGCCTGTTTGGCTCGGACGCAGATGCCTATACCCCGGCAAAGGCCGAGGCCGCCGGTTATACTCACCTGATCGGTGGCGCCAAGCGTGATGTCGCGTTGGCAAACAAGCTCGAGACGCGGGTCGCCAGGGATTATTCCCAGGACTATCGGCGCTGTCTGGAATATCTCTGCCGAACAGAGGCGGCGCCCCAGGTCCAACCGGATAGGGAGACGCCATGAGCAGGATCAAGGTAGGCCACCGCGAGGGCGGGCGGCGTGCCCCGGCACGACATGGCCAGGACACCCGTAGGCCGGACGGCGCGGACGGCGATTCTGGCCGCCTGCTGCGCCCGGTCTACTGGAAGCGCCAGAGGGTGGGCGCCGAGGACCTCGCCGCAGGCCAGGACTATTTGCGGCATCTCTTGCGCCAGCACAACCGCCTCGATCACGGAGCGGGCGTGGTGTGCGGCTTGGAGGTGCTGCCCGCAGAGAATGCTGCCAGCGGCCATCCCCGCGTCAGAGTCACCCACGGCTATGCCATTAGCCCTCAAGGCGACGAGATCCATGTGCCGGACGATCAGCTCGTGGTCATTGACTGTGTGCCCCGGCCAGGGGACGAGTGCCTGGATCCCACAATCACCCCCATGGCTCAGGATGTTCATCTGATCATTCGTTACATGGAAGAACCGATCTGTCCGACGCTACATTTTGTGGAGCCCTGCGACCCCTCGCCCCTCTGCGAGCACCGTCGCGTGGAGGCCGGATTCGACGTCCGATGCCAGATCATCAGCCCACCTCTGCCGACCCTGGATTGCCAAGCGTGGATCGACGAGCTGATGCGCTGTGGCCCCCCGGCCTCCCTGGGCGAGCTGCCCTTGCTCTTTCCATGCTCGGCAGACGATACTTCGCCGTGGATTGTCCTGGCCAGGCTGCACGTGGATATAGCTGGCCAGGTGACCGAGATAGACTATGGCGTTCGACAACGTAGCTTTTCTGTCCAGTTGCTGGGCTCGCTGGTACGCTGTATGGCTGGCCTGGCGGCTATGGCTGATGTTGGTGGCCCCCGGTTTGAGATCGATGGTGACCGCGGGGCGTTCGGCTGGCGCCTGCTAGCCCCCAGCGGCGAGATCATTGCCCGTTCCGGCCGCTTTTTGACGCTTGCCGAGGCAGAGAGCGAATTGGAGCGCATCAGGCATCTCGTTTCTTTACTTCCTATAGATGAACCGGTGGTGTTCTCCAGAGCCGAGCAACCCGTCGAAACCGTGCTGGGCATAGGCCCCGTCTACAGGGGGCGGCTTGAAAGCATCAACATCACGACTGTAGGGCAGTTGGCTGTTGCCGAGCCCGCCATGGTGGCGGCGGCGCTGGGGGTCGCAACGCGGCGGGCTGTGGCGTTTGTAGAGGCCGCCAAGCGGCTGTTGAGTGGGTAAATGGAGGCGGCGCATGACAGACCCCGGCCTCCCGACCCGTGCCACTGACTCGCGCTTTACCGTCGAACGTCTGACCTGCCAGATCAACATGCCCGCTGGCACAGAGTATCCGTTGGCCGCTCAGGAACGGATTCGCCGCGTCGCCCAACGCGAACTGGCCGCCGTGTGCACCGAGGTGTTGGACCATCTGCCGGAGGACGGTGATGCCGTCTACCGCATTCGCGGTCTGCACCTGGAGCTGTGGATCGATCAAGGGATGTCAGAGGCGGATATAGCCGGCCGCTGGGGGCGGCTGCTGGCGGGCAGCACGGCGCGCACGATGGTCCGCGGCGATCCGAGGCAGGTGATGCGCTTTGACTCGGCGCAGCATCTGGTTGCCTGCTTCTTGCGCGATCTGATCGACGGTCGCGCCTGGCACCAGTGGTACTATGACGAGTTCAGACTCTTGGAGCGGCTCCCGCTATCCCGGCTGGCTCTGGAACTCTTGGCTCCCAGGCCTCAATGGATTGCTCCCATCTTGCTGACGCTGTCAGCCACCGGCCATAGCGAACGACTGATCGAGGGCTTGGGAGAGGCCGATATCGACGCGTTGTGGCAGGCGCTGGGATTCCCCAGAGCGCTGGTAGCGGCACTCCGCGACGGCGAAACGCTGCCCGGCGCCCTGGCGCGGGTCTGGCGGCGAACCGCGCTCTCGGGGGGCACAGACGGCGCTGCCCGGGCCCGAGACCGGCTGCGCCTCTGGCTTGCGCTGGCCAATCACGATCCTGCTCACGCGCAGGACGCACGAGCAGCCGGAGTTCTGCAGGCTATGGTCGATCTGGCGGTTCTGCTGCGGAGCGAGCCTGAACTGGCGCCTCTGCTGCTCATGGAATCCGAGCCGTATCCGGCGCTCCTCAAGCGCCTTGCGGGCGGGCCGATGACCAAGGTGGTGGGCTGGCTGGTGGAGACCGCCGCCCATGCTCCCGGTCGTCGCATGCTGCGACAGATGATAGAGGCTATCGAGTCGCGCGACGGTGGCCGAGCATTCCGGCGATCCCGCCCACCGGACAGGGCAGCCAATGCGCGTGATGGCGCCCCTACCGCAGCGTTGACCAGTTCGGTAGGCAGCGCATTCCTCTTGGTTCCAGCCCTGGCCGAGACGGGGCTGTGGCAGCTTTGGCTGAATGAGGGGAGCGAGGAGACGGCCCGACGCTACCTGTTTGCGGTGGCGCTCAAGGCGCTGGGCCGTGAGCGGGCGCCCCTGTATCTGGGTGACCCGCTGCTGGCGGCCCTGGCCGGCCTCGAGGAGCCCCCTGTGGCCGACCTGCGTTCCCCGCCCGACCCCGATGCGCCCGCAGGCGAGTGGGCTCGCTGTCTGCCCGCCATCGCCGAGAGATGGTATCCCGCACGCGAGCGCCGGCTGCAAGCCGCGATCGTGACCGATATCGGCATCGTGCGGGATCAGACGGCGGCCTGCTGGCTGGCCGCCTGGCCCAACAAGGCACTGCAGACCGGCGATATTTTCGAGCGTTGGCGAGAAATGACAG
>SLPC01000018.1 GCA_007132185.1 Anaerolineae bacterium
AGCCGGTGGCCATCGAAGGCATCGCCCGCGATATCACCGAACGCAAGCGCGCCGACGCGGCTCTGGCCCGCGAGCGTCAGCTCCTGCGCACCGTGATCGACAACCTGCCCGCCTCCGTCTATGCCAAGGACCTTCAGGGCCGCAAGACCCTGGCCAACAAGGCCAATCTCGCCATTCTGGGCGTGACCACGGAGGAGGAGGCCCTGGGCAAGACCGACCGCGATTTCTACCCGGCCGAGATCGCCGCACGGTTCGAGGCCAACGATCGCCATGTGTTCACCACCGGCTTGCCCACCCTCAACAAGGAACATCCCCTCTCCGGCGAGGCCAACACGCGTTGGGTCATGACCTCCAAGCTGCCCCTGCGCGACGAATCGGGCGAGATCATCGGCCTCGTGGGCATCACCTATGACATCACCGAGCGCAAGGCCGCCGAGCAAGAGCGGCTCCAGACCGAGCGCCAACTGTTTCACACGCAAAAGCTCGAGTCCCTCGGCGTGCTGGCCGGCGGTGTGGCCCACGACTTTGGCAACCTGCTGATGGCCATTCTGGGCAACCTGACCCTGGCGCTGCCCGATCTCCCCACAGACTCGACTGCTCGCGAGAGCATCCTCCTCGCCATGCAGGCGGGGCAGCGGGCCGCCGACGTAGCCCGCCAGATGTTGACCTATTCGGGTCGTGGCCAGGTCCAGCAGCAGCCCGTCAGTCTGTCCGACCTTTTACATGAGAACGCCCACATGTTACGGGTTGCCATTCCCAAAACGGTGACCCTGGATCTCGATCTTGCGGATGACCTGCCGGCCATCAAGGCCGACCCAGGCCAGATTCAGCAGGTGGTGATCAATCTGATCACCAATGCCTCCGAGGCGATCGGTTCACAGCCAGGCCGCATCCATCTCAGCACCGGCATGCACACCTGTGATGACGCCTACCTGGCCCATTCCATGCTCCAATCCAAGCCCCCCGCAGGCAAGTATGTGTATCTTCAGATCGCCGATACCGGCTGCGGCATTGCCCCGGAGACTGTGCATCGGATCTTTGAACCTTTCTATAGCACCAAGTCCCCCGGACGTGGGCTGGGTATGGCCGCTGTCCAGGGGATCGTCACGGGCCATGCAGGCGCCATTCTCGTGGATAGCGTCCCTGACAAGGGTACCACCGTGCGGGTGCTCTTTCCAGTGGTCAAGGAACGGCCCGCGGGTGAGGCGCCCCAGACAGCGGCTGCCGCAGCGCCCGGCCAACCTGTGTCTCCCAGTTCCGTATCGAATGGTCATGTAACGGTGTTGGTGGTAGATGACGAGGAGCTCGTACTGCAGGCGGCGCAAAGGCTGCTGAATCGCCTGGGCTACCGCACTCTTGCCGCCGAGAATGGCGATGAGGCCCTCGCCATCTACCGAAAGCACGCGACCGAGATCGATTGCGTGCTCCTGGATCTCACCATGCCCGGGCGGGATGGCGCCTCGACCTTTGCCGCTCTCCATCAGCTGGATCCCAAGCTTCCCGTGGTACTCTGCAGCGGCTATAGCGAGCAAGAGATCGGGGCCAACTGCGACCGGGATAGGCTGGCCGGGTTCATCCAAAAGCCATACTCCATCGAACTGCTTTCAGAGATCATCCAAGGGGCGCTGGAGGTGGTCAGCAGATGATATCCGCGCTGGCGCTCTGTCAAAGCTTTCTGTCTATGGGCGTCTGGATAGGCCCAGCCTGCATTCCGGCGAAACGATCCGGTTTGTTGCTATCAGGAGCCGCACTCTCGGTTTCAGATAGATCGAATATTAACGCACTATTTACTTGTTATCTCGATCCAGATCGGCAATTTTTGATTAGCAATTGCTCTCTTGGTTGTAGTCTTCTAAGGTATATGATTTTGTCTCTTTTTTTCTCCATTTTGGCGCTCGCCCCGGGTCAGAGTATGATACGCCCGGTTGCAGAGATAGCTTTGCTCACAAAGGGCATAGCAGGTATCTGGCACACGCGGCATCGGGATCTTCTTGGCAGCAGGGTCATCGAGCTCTGCTTACAACAATTGCCCCGACAGGGTTGCGTGTCGAGCCCTACGGCACGCATTGTCATAACTTCAACACTCCAATAGTAGACGCCAAATTCAAGTGTATACAGCATCATTTTGTCGTGCGCCAAGGAGAAGAGTTCATGACCAAGGTCGTCGTTATTGGCATGGGATACGTCGGGATCCCCTGCGCCGCACTGCTGGCCGATGTGCCCGGTTTCCAGGTCACTGGCGTGCAGCGCCGCTCGGAGCGCTCAGGCTGGAAGATCGATCACCTCAACGCGGGCCTGTGCCCCTTTGAGGGCGACGAGCCCGGCTTGGCCGAGCTGCTGCATCGGGTCGTAGTCGACAAGGGCTCCTTCCAGGTCACTGACGACTATGCGGTCTGCGCCGAGGCCGATGTGATCCTCATCGACGTGCAGACCCCCACTGACGCCTTTCACGTGCCCCATTACGAGTCGCTGCGCGAGGTCTGCGGCCACGCCGGCCGCCACATGCGCCCCGAGACCCTGGTCGTCATCGAGTCCACCGTCGCCCCCGGCACCACCCAGAACACCGCCCAGCCCATCCTCGAGGCCGAGTCCGGCCTGCATGCCGCTACCGTGTCGCCAATGGCAGGGGTCTCCAGCAGGAGCATCCCAAGCGCGCCCTGATCGCCGGCGCTGGCGATGCAGGCATCTCCGTGTTGCGCGAGATCCTGGGCAATCCCCACCTGGGCTATGATCCCGTTGGCCTGGTGGATGACGACCCCACCAATCATGGCCTGCAGATCATGGGCTGCTGCGTCCTGGGCTCCACCGGCGCCATCCCGCGCCTCGCTCGGGAGCATGATGTCGAGCGCCTCCTGATCGCCATGCCCAGCGCCAGCGGCCAGATCATCCGCCGCATCTCAGAGCTGGCCTTCGAGGCGGAGTTGGAGACCTTTACCCTCCCTGGCGTGACCGCGCTGCTCGCGGGCAATGTCTCTGTCACCCGCATGCGGGCCATCCGCGTCGAGGACCTCCTGCGCCGCGAGCCGGTGGATATCGACCGCCAGCAGGTGGACGCCCTCCTCCGGGGCCGGCGCGTCCTCGTCACCGGTGGGGGCGGCTCGATCGGCGGCGAGCTCTGCCGCCAGGTCGCCCTCTGCCAGCCCGCCAGCCTCATCATCCTGGGCCATGGCGAGAACTCGGTCTACCAGATCGCTGGTGAACTGCGCAACGCCCATCCCGACCTGCCCCTATCCCTGGTGATCGGCGACATCCGCGATGCCCACCGTCTCGACCAGGTCTTTGCCATCCACCGGCCCGAGATCGTACTCCATGCCGCCGCCCACAAGCATGTGCCCCTCATGGAAGCCAACATGCCCGACGCCGTCACCAACAACGTGCTGGGCACCCGCAATCTGGTCGAACAGGCCTTGGCCCACGATGTCCCCCGCCTGGTGATGATCTCGACCGACAAGGCTGTGAATCCAACCAGTGTCATGGGTGTTACCAAACGTGTAGCCGAGCTGATCGTGCAGGATGCCGCCCGTCGCAGCGGCCGCGCCTTTTGCGCCGTGCGCTTTGGCAATGTCCTGGGCTCCCGCGGCAGCGTGGTGCCTCTCTTTGAGGAGCAGATCGCCGCCGGTGGTCCCGTCACCGTCACCGACCCAGAGGTTCGCCGCTATTTCATGACGATCCCCGAGGCCGTCCAGTTGGTGCTGCAAACGGCGGCCTTTGGGCAGGGGGGCGAGATTTTCGTCCTTGACATGGGCGAGCCAATACGTATGATCGATATGGCTGAGGATATGATCGCTCTGGCTGGTCTGCGCCCACATGAGGACATTCAGATCGATTTCATCGGCCTGCGCCCTGGCGAAAAACTCTTTGAAGAGTTGAGCATACATGACGAGGGGCACGTCCCGAGCCCCCATCAAAAGATCTTTGCCTTGCGCTCGGAGCGGGCTCATGGGGACGGGCACTCGAAAGAATTGCACGAGCAGGTGGCCAAACTGATTGCCGCCGCCCAATCCGGCGATCTGGACGGCCTTCAGTCGCTGCTCCACAATCTGGTGCCCGAGTACCGGGAGCCCGAGGCCCAGGGGCCTGCTGTCGAACCCCTGGAGCGTGAACCAGACAGACAAGGAGGACCCCATGGACGCCATGCGCAGCGAATCCTGGCCGGGGACGGTTCGACTCGAGGACTATAGATGGCATAGCCTCCTTCTGCTGCTCATGGATCTCGCCATCCTGAGTGCCGCTCTCTGTGTGACCCTGGCGCTCCATCCCCATGTGCCGATGGATCGTCTGAGCGAGTACACCCTGTGGGGCTGGTCGCGCTGGTTTCTCCTGCTCTGGATCATCTGGATCCCTGTCGCTTCCGCCATCGATATCTACGAGCCAAAGGTTGCCGGTGACGCCAATCGCGCTCTGGTGTTTACCGCCCTGGTCCTGTGGGTCGTTGGCCCGGTGCATCTCCTGGTCCCCATCATCTCTGTTCCTCTCATCCATCCCCTGTGGACCTGGTTCGTTTTCATGGGCCTCGCCTTGCTGGCTTTGACCGCCTGGCGTGGGGCCTACGCCCTGTTGTGGGCGCCTGTTCCCCTGCAACACATAACCCTTGTCGGTCGTCCGCATACGATCGAGCCGCTTGCCCAGGCCCTCGATGCGCTTCCCGAGGTACAGGTGACCGGCGTCTTGGCGATCGATGGTCGTTCCGATCATGCTTTGTCAGGCAGCCTCTTGGCCTCTCAGATCAGACGCTCCCGTCTCACCCCCAACGGGCGCCTGGACGCCATTGTCGTCGAGGCCCATCTCTGCCAGGAGCCTGAAATGGCTCGCCTGCTGTCCCAATGGTCGGCAGCAGGCTTGACGATCCTGTCCATTGCGAACTGCTACGAGACCTGGCTGGGGCAGATTCCCCTTGAGCATCTCGACGTCACGGTCTGCCTGAGTCACATGCAAGAGCGACAGCGGGTCATTCGCGCTTGGGACGCGGCAAGGCGCTTTTTCGATCTGATAGCGGCCCTGCTCGGTTTGCCTTTCCTGGCCCTGGCCCTGGTCTTTGTCGGAGTGACCCGGCGCGGCGATGCAGAGGCGCCGGTCATTGTTACCATGCCCTGTGTGGGGCGGCAGGCCAGGCCATTCAACCTGTGGCGCTTTCACCAGGCCGCTCCTGCCTGGCTCCGTGGTCTGCCCATGCTCTGGAACCTTTTGCTGGGACAGATCACCCTGATCGGCCCGCGCATCGTGCCGCAGTCGGCCTGGCCGATGGACCCTTCGCAGGCTGCCCTTCTCCGGCTTCGGACCACAATGCGGCCGGGCCTGGTGGGCTGGGCCCAGGTCCGACGTCCTCAGAGCGCCAGTTCAGCGGATACACCGGCTGCCGACCTGCCCTACGATCTTTACCAGATCAAGAACTGCGGTCCCTCGGGTGATCTCGCCGTGCTCTATCATCTATTTGTGGGCGCAACGACCCGGTTGCGCATGGGTGCCCGGGCATGGCGACCCCTCTCGTGACCAGAGGGCCTCTGGGTTGCGCTGACGATGTTTGTTCTCAGCCCTTGCCACCGGGTTGGCCCGCCAGACGATGCTGCCGTGCGCTCGTTGCTTGGGACCCTATCATGCCGGTAGATAACGAAAGAGGTTCCTAACCCATGGTCACGCTGCACTCGCTCATCCACCGTCGCCGCACCCATGTTCTTCTGCGCGTGATGCTGTTGCTGCTGACGGCTGGCCTCTATATCGGGTGCCGTCAAGGAGAGCCCCAACAGCCGAGTGGGACGGACCAGCTCCCCTTGGTGACCATCACCCCCGAGCGGACACCGACGCTGGCGCCGTCGACGGTCGACAAGACGCCTGATCCCGTTGTCATGCTCGAGGTGGATGTCTGGGCCAGCTTCCGACAGTGGATCAGTCGTCTGGGTCTGCCGTTCATCGAGCATGTCGTCTATCCGGAGGCGCTGCCTGGGCGCCTGCCCAAAGAGCAGTTGCCAGACATGGTCGTCCGAAAGGAGCGGGTGAACATCCTGCTGCTGGGCATTGACCAACGTCCCAACGAGCCAGGGCCATCTCGTTCGGATACCATCATCCTGGTCTCTATCGACCCTGCCAATGACACCGCCGCCATGCTGTCGATTCCCCGTGACCTCTGGGTCATGATCCCTGGCTATGGCGAGAGTCGCATCAACGTGGCCCATTTTGTGGGCGATTCTCAGCATCGGCCTGGAGGTGGCGTGGGGCTGGCCAAAGAGACCGTGTCCCAGGTCCTGGGGGTGCCCGTGCACTACTATGTCGCTGTGGATTTCGTCGGTTTCGAGCGTCTGATCGATGCCATCGGCGGCGTCGCCATCCATGTGAACCCACCTGTGGCCTCCTTTGCCGCCGGATCGCAGCATATGGACGGCGCGACCGCGCTGCGCTTTGCCCGTACCCGAAGCCAGGGCAGCGATTTCGACCGTGTTGCCCGCCAGCAACAGCTGCTCATGGCGGCCGCAGATCGGGTGCGCAGTCAGGACATACCCCTATCGGCAGCTATGCGCATCCTGCGGCTGGCGGATGACACGGTAAGGACCGATCTCAGTCTTCAGGAGATGCTGGCGCTGGCTTCTATTGCCAGGCGCATCGATCAGGGGGATATACGCCGCGCCATGATCGATAGCAGCATGACGACCATGGTGGTGACGCCCCAGGGCTGGATGGTCGAGGTCCCCCACTGGGACCGGATCCGGCCCATGGTCGACGATCTCTTGGATGTCTCCGGGGACTGGTCCGATACCCCGGACCTCGTGCAGGCAGAGTTGGCGGCCAACGGTGGGCGCGTCGCCCTGTACAATGGCACAACGGAATCCCGCTTGGCCGATGCGGCAGCCGAGGTACTGAGCGCTACAGGGTTTCGCATCGTCCGATCCGAGCTCGCCGATCGCGATGACTATGACCACAGTGTGATCATGACCTGCTCCGAGGTAAAATACCAGGCCGAGATCTTGGCCGTGACCTTGGGAATCCCCAGCGAGTCGATTCGACGTGACGGCGTCCCCTATGACGATGTGGATATCGTCCTCATCCTCGGGGAGCAACATCTGATGCAGTTTGGCTTTGGCTGAGTGTCTGGCTGTGGGCGGCGCGCAAGCAGGCTTGCTGCATAAGCGTTGTCTGCTGGCTACTTGCGCGTATGGTTTCCATGCGCTATAGTAGGCATTCCGTCCAAGAGAAGGCCAGGCAGGCTCAGAGTCTCATACTCGAACTACTATTGTGAGCCAAGAGTGATATCTGGGAAGGGCAAGTATGGAACTCCAACAATACTGGTGGGTTGTTCGCAGATGGTGGTGGCTGCTTGTACTGTGTACTGTCCTGGGAGGGGTGGGCGCCTTTATCGTCAGTAGCCGCATGGCCCCAACCTATGAGGCATCCACCCTCATCATGGTGGGGGGCGGCCTCGATCTGGTCAATCCGACCACGGGCGAGTTGCAGACCAGTGAAAAGCTGGCCCAGACCTATGCCGAGCTGGTCAAGACCCGTCCGGTGCTGGAACAGACCATGCTGGCGCTAAACTTGCCCACAGAGCCCCAGGTCATCGTCACCCTCGTACGCAACACCCAATTGATGCGCCTCACCGTGTCCGACACCGATCCGGCGCGGGCTCAGGCCACGGTCGACGAGCTGGCCCGCCAGTTGATCCTGCAGAGCCCCAGCGCGCCCGAGCGCGAGGAGCAGGCCTACCGCGAGTTTGTCCAAGGCCAGCTCACCGATCTGGAGCTGGACATCCGAGAGCTGAGCCAGACCATCGTCAACGGTCGTGAGACCCTCTCCGCCGAAGAACTGGCCCGCCTGCAACAGACCCTCAACGAGCACCGCGCCAACTATTCGTCGCTCCTGGGCTATCTCAGCTCCAGCGCCACCAACTTTCTGCAGGTGATCGAGCCGGCCGTCATGCCGCGCCATGCCTCCAGCCCCAAGATGCTTCAGAATACGGTGCTGGCCGCCATCGTGGGCCTGATGATCGCCGGCGGGGGCGCTTTCCTGTTCGAGTATCTGGACGATTCGATCAAGACCCAGGCCGAGGTCGAGGATGTACTGGGGCTGCCGGCGCTGGGCACCGTCTTTACCATGGAGCGCAAGAATGACACCGATCCGGGCGCCATCGCTATCACGACACCAGAAGCCCTCGAAGTCGAGAACTATCGCATCATCGAGCTGAATCTGCGCTACTCGCTGCCTGCCTACATGGAGACGCAGGTCTTTTTGGTTACTAGCCCCGGCCCTACCGAGGGCAAGAGCACCACAGTATCCAATCTGGCAGCCGTCATGGCGGAGGCGGGCAAGAGGGTCGTCGTTGTGGATGCAGACCTGCGCCGCCCCACCCAGCACCGGTTCCACGATCTGCGCAATGAGGTGGGTCTCTCGTCGCTGCTGGTGGGCGAGGCCCAGGCGCCGGATACCGTGCTGCGCTCGACCAAGCTGCAAGGTCTGGATCTCCTCACCGCGGGCCCGATCCCGCCCAACCCGGCGGTGCTCCTGGGCTCGGATCGTATGAAGAATCTTCTCGAGGAGCTAGCCGAGCGCTATGATTTTGTGATTATAGACAGCCCGCCGCTCTCGGCCGCCGCCGACGCCAGTATCTTGGCCGGCATCGCGACGGGGACCATCCTCGTGGGCGAGGCGGGGGAGACCAAGGCCCTGGTCCTGCTGCAGGCTGCCGAGGACCTCAAACGGGTCAGCAAGTTGTTCCTGGGCGTGATCCTCAACCTGATGGGCGATCCCCGTAAGGGTGCTTATGGCGCCTACTATGGCTACAAGGACTATCCTCGTTACGCCTATGGCGCCAAGGAGAAAAAGCGGCGCTTCTTTGGGCGAACGGCCTGAGGCCGGTTCCTGTTGAGTGGCTTACCAACGTAGGCTGGCTCTACCGCTTTTGCGCCGGGAGAAGCATGACGCCAGCACCTATTCGACATAATCGGGATGGATGACCATTGTTCTTTTTGCGCAAGGCCATTTCGCGGCTGTTATTCCCGCTGCCTCTGACCCTGCTCGTGCTGGCCATCGGGATCGCCCTGTCCTGGTCCCGGAGGGGTAACAAGCTCGGCAAGGCCCTGTCCCTGCTTGGGGTGGGGTTGCTCTTTGTCTTCTCATGGCCCTTGACCAGCACCGCCATTTTGCGGCCCCTGGAGAGCCGCTATCCGGCCCTCGGGCCCGAGCAGATGGCCTCTCTCGATTGGGACCAGCTCGACACCATCGTGGTCTTTGCAGGTTGCGGCATGATGGTCGAGTCGCGGCCTGTGACGCAGCAGGTGGGCGATTCCGCCGCCGTTCGCCTCATCGAGGGCATTCGCCTGTACCGGGCCTGTCCCGCCTGTACCATGATCCTCTCGGGCGGTGGCCCGGGCTGCGATCTGGAGGCCCCCTACGAGCGCCTCACCAACTATCGCTACGCCGTCACCCTGGGGGTGGCGCCGGACGACATCGTCATCGAGCGCGAGTCGTGGGACACCGTCGACCAGGCGCGCATCCTTAGGGATATGCTGGGCGACGAGCCCTTTCTGGTGGTGACGTCGGCCTCCCACATGCCGCGCACCATGGCGCTCCTGGAGGCCCAGGGGCTGAACGCCATCGCTGCCCCTACCGACTATGCCATCGATGCGTCCACGTTAGTCCATTGGGACGCACCGCGCCTTTACCGCCTCTATCCCGATGCCCGCTCCCTGTGGCGCAGCGAGCGAGCGGTGTACGAGTATCTGGGGCTGCTCTGGGCGCAGCTCACGGGGCCGTTGTCCACGCCCTAGGCTGCGTGTCTGACTTTTAGAGTACATCACACGCCAGGGCCATCCTGCACGAACGCACCGCGCCCTGTGGAGCGAGCTCCTCAGTCCGCTCCTGCCACCCATAACGCATGGTGCCACGGCAGCGACCCTGTGCGGGTCACCGTCGTGGCACCATCTCTACCTGCGGGGCTCAGCGGCCATCGCCCGTCATGCGCTAGGATAGCCAGACGGGGCGAGGATCCAGGTCATCCATGGGGTGTAGCTTGTAGCCGTGTACATTGTCGCGCATGGCTGCTACATAGGGATAGTGACAGTGAATGAGCTGCCCGCCCTCGGTGATCAGCTTGCGCTGGATCTCCCCATAGAGCTCTGCCCTGCGACTCTCGTCCGTCTCGGCCAGGGCCTCGTCGAGCATGGCGTCGAACTCTTCACTCTCATAACGGGTCTCGTTCCAGGCTGCCTCTGACGAGTAGGCGATGCGCAACTGCTCATCCACTGTCGTGCGCGGCGACCATCCTACCGTGCCAAGGGACGCCTCCAGCCACATTTCTGCATAGTATCGGTCCGAGGGCATGCCCTGCACATTGACCGTGACGCCAGCCTGCTCGGCCCAATCGGCAAAGGCCAGGCAGAACTCGATGACGCCATACTTGTCGTTCATGGTCCACAGATCTACCTCGAGCCCGTCGCCATAGCCGGCTTCCTCCAGCAGTCGTCGTGCCTCCTCCAGGTCCTGCTGCCAGATGTTGGTATCAGCATGAACCGGACTGGTCGGGATGACGGGATTGTCGTCATCGGGGCGTGCAGGAATCGCTTCGCCCCAGACAACCTCGGTCATGGCCTCGCGATCAGCGATCAGCTTGAACGCGCGACGCACGCGGTCGTCGTTGAACGGCTCTACATCGAGGCGCATGAACATATAGTCTTTGTAGATCGCGGGACCAAACGAGAGCTGCAGCGAGGGGTCCGCCTCGGCAATGGGTAGCAAAGGAATCGGCAACAAACGGATCGCATCAAGGTCCCCGGCCTGCAGGGTGTTGACCAGCGTTGTCGCCTCGGGAATCGAGATCATCTCTACCTCATCGAGATAGGGTCGCTCCTCATCCCAGTATTCGTCGTTGCGCTGAAACGTGATTCGGTCGGCGTTGGCATAGTTCTCGATCCTGAACGGCCCTGTGCCCCGGGGCTGGTTGTTGACCTCGTCATCGGTCAGGTCGTAGGGTACGATCTTGGCCTGAAAGCCTGTCAGGCTTGTGGCAAAGTCCGCGCTGGCGGTTGCCAGACTAAAGCGGACCGTGTGCTCATCCACGGCCTCGACGCCGGTGACGTTGCTGAACACCGGCCTTCCCGGCGATCCAAAGTCTGGGTCGAGAATACGCTCGAATGTGTGCACCACGTCATCAGCCACAAACTCGCGCTCATGATGGAATCGCACGCCCTGGCGTAGATCAAAGACCCAGGTGCGACCCTCGTCCTCGGGATGCCACGATACGGCCAGCCGCGGTACGAGTTCCGAGAACTCTTCGTTGATGTTGACCAGCGGCTCATAGATCCAGTTGGCAAAGGTGAGGGGAAGACCCGCTCCGAGAGCCGGATCCAGAAAGCCATCCGGCGAGAGCTCGGTGCCCCAGCGGAGCCTGCCGCCATGGCGCGGCGCATCGGGAGCTACCGGTTCGGGCTCTGGATCATCCGCCGGAACGGGCGTTTCTACCTCGTCAATCGGCGCCGGCTCATCCGGCGGGTCGAGTGCTACATCGCATGCGGCCAAAAACAGCCCGCCCGAGACCAGCCCGGCCATCTTGAGCAGGGCGCGTCGCGAAAACCCCCTGGGGTGGTTACGTGGATTCATACTTGTCATCGTTCTCTCCTCTATATGTGTCGACCAACAACAGGTTAGGGGGCCTGTGTCAGTGAGCCGCCAGCAGAGCCGCCGCCTCGGGTTCACGATTGGAACACAAGGCACACATCACAGCACCAGATGGCGTTAGGGTCCAGCAAGCACCATCTGCCCATGTCCAAAAAGAGGATCGATAGGACGACGAAACAGGGGGAAGGCGGGTTCGAGGGCGCAGTACATGCACACCCTTGGATCGATACCCTACAAGACGAGGTCCAGACAACGATGCGAACCAAGCTGTCTACGGCGAGGCCGCTCCGCCTCGCTTGTCCCATTTCGCGATAGCGCCATGGCTACCATGGCCGATACAGTACTCTGCATCGCGCCATCGGTGCCCTCACGTTCTCTGGAACGTCACGCTCTCTGGAACGTCACGCTGGGCCTGCTAGCGCTCAAGCTGGCATGGCCAACACTTGACATAGCCCAACAGCAGTATACCCCGGTGTGGGTTGGTGTCAAGCAGTGTTCGGCCCCGACCCCAGCTTGGCTGGCCGCGCAGGCACTCCACGATCTGCCGTGGCTGGCCAATCTCAGCAGAATCCCCCGGCGCTTGACAGCCACCACCGTTCGCGGCCACACTGGCCCCGTCTCACCATTTCGCGTGCACCCAACAGGATGGATGCCGATGGAACATCAGCTCCCCACCCACGAGCGCTCCTATCTGCGCCAGCTCGCCGCCCGTCAGGCCGAGTATGCTGCGTTGCCCGTCATGGAGCAGCGCAAGGCCATGTGGTACGCCCTCAATGACGCGCCGCCCGGGGCGGGTGCGGGCGTCCAGCCGCCCGTCGTCATCGAGACCTGGACCTTTGACCGCGATTTCATGCCCGATGGCATCCTGCAATGCCAGTCTGACCTCGGACGCCGCATAGAGTACCAGCTTCGGGCCCACCTGCGCAATCACGAGCTGATCGACGACGACAAGGTCATCCCCGATACCTTTGACATCGGGTGGGTGGTGCACATCGACCCGTATGGTGTCGAGATCCCCCGCGTCACCATCCCCGATGCCCAGGGCGTCCCCACCGGCTATCGCTGGCAGCACCCGATCCGGGACATCCGCCACGACCTCGACCTGCTCCAGCGCGCCGTCTGCCAGGTGGACCGCCCCGCGACCCTCGCCTACCACGCTTTTCTCGACGACCTCCTGGGCGATCTGCTGCCGGTCGAGATCCGCAGCGACACGATTGGTAACGGCATGCTCACCCATCGCGTGGTCGAACTGATGGGCATGCAGGCCTTTTTCCTCGCCATGTACGATGCTCCCGACGATCTGCATCGGCTGATGGCCTACCTGCGAGACAATGCTTTGCGCATCATGCGTTGGGCCGAGGCCGAGGGGCTGCTGCGCCTGAACAACGCGAACCAGGCCAGCTTTGGCTCTAGCTACAACTATACCCACCGGTTGCCTGCCCGCGATCTGGACGGCGGGCCGGTGGAACTACGTGACATGTGGGGTTGCGCCAACAGCCAGGAGACCGTGGGCGTCTCGCCGGCCATGTTCCACGAGTTTTGCGCCCCCTACTATGCCGCCGTGTGCGAGCCGCTGGGCCTGCTCTACTATGGCTGCTGCGAGCCGGCCCACCCATTCTGGGAGGATATTCGCATGCTGCCGCACCTGAAAAAGGTCTCGATCTCGCGCTGGTGCGACGAGCGCTATATGGGCGAGGCGCTGCGCGGCGCCGACATTGTCTACTCGCGCAAGCCGGACCCCAACTACCTGGCGATTGACGTAACGCTGGATGAGGACGCCTGGGCCTCTCACGTGCGTGCTACGCTGGACGCTGCCCGGGATGTCGCCCTCGAGTTTATCGTCCGCGACGTCTATACTGTGCATGGCAACCTGGGCAACGCCCGCCGCGCCGTCGAGATCGCCCGCCGGGAGATCGCCCGGGCGCGAGGATAGCGAGAGAGAGGAGGGCGGCGTGAACCCCTACTGGCGGCTTGCGCCGACCGACGAGGCGGAGTAGGCGAACACGCCGTGGGCGAGGGTTGGGTGTTGCAGGCAGTACCACGCGCCTTGGGCTTGTAGAGAAGGGGAACTATGGATTCGGCAAAACGACAGATGCACAAGGTTACCGGCAGCGCCTGGGATGTGACGGCACAAGTCTATGAGCGCGACCTGGAGCGCGACATTGGCATGTTGCGGCGGGGCGAGATCAGCCTGCAGGCCCCAGAACTCGGCTACTTGAACAATCTCGGCAGTTGGTGCAAACGGGCAGTGCATTTGCAGTGCGCTGGCGGGACAGATACCCTATCGCTGTGGAAGCTTGGCGCCGCCGAGGTGGTGGGTGTAGATATCAGCGCCCAGATGATCGCCGTGGCCGAGCTCAAATCTATGGCGCTGCAGGCCCCCGCCCGATGGCATTGCTGCGACGTGATAGATACGCCCCACGAGCTGGATGGCGCGGCAGACTTGGTCTACACCGGCAAAGGCGCGCTTCCCTGGATGATGGACATTGAGGCATGGGCAAGCGTCGTAGCTCGTCTGCTCAGGCCAGGCGGCAGGCTGTATGTGTACGAAGGCCATCCTCTGGATTGGGTGTGGGACATGGAGGCCAGCACATATCAGTTGAGCCCACACACCGGCGGCTACTTTTCCGAACAGGTGGCACAGGATCGCGGGTGGCCCATGACTTCTGATCCCATCCGCGAGCATGCAGACAGAGACCGCCTGCATGTGCACGAGCGTCAGTGGACTCTGGGGCAGATCATGAACAGCCTAGTAGCGGCTGGCTTGAGGCTGGCGCGCTTTGAGGAACACCCGGACCTGTTCTGGAACCAGTTTCCAAATCTGCCCGCCGATCTGGCCTCGCGCCTGCCCCACACCTTTTCGCTGCTCATGCACATGCCATAGAGTGAGTGGACGCCCTTGCGTCAGCGCCCCGTCCCGGGTGAAAGGGAAATTCGCGTGTGAGGGGGGCGTGAACCCCTATTGGCGGCTGGCACAGAGCGAGGGGGCGGAGTAGAACGTGTAGCGAGTGGGGCAGCGCTACACGCTTGAGCATGGTGGATCAGGCAGAAGGAGCAATGGATGAGCATCCAGCGAGTCTGGCTTGGTATCGTACCCGTGGCATTGGCCCTCATGCTGTGTTCCTATACCCCAGGCTGGGACATCACCATCGAGAACCACCGCAATCAGCCCATTGTCGTCGAGCTGTTCGGAGGGGTAGATCGGCCGGTCCCCGCCTGCACGGTTGTTTAGTTCAACGTGGCTGCCGCGCCATTCCCCCGGGATATGGACGTGCATGTGAGATCCGAGATGGGTCAACTTTTGGAGAGCATGACAGTTCGCGGTCCGCGTCTGCACATTCCCGTCCGTCCGGCGGTCCGCAACGAGTGTCCCACAAGCATCGAGCCTGGGCTGATCTTCTCCGTATGGAACGACACCAACGAGGATCTGACGATCCAATGGCGCGATCAGCACCTGGGCGTTTTGGGAGCGCGCGAGACCAGGAGCTTGGGGCCCGTGGACGAAGACTGGACGGCCTTTCAGTTGGCAGATGTGAGCGTCCGTCGGCCATCTGGGGAGGACCGGCTGCAAGACGGGGATCTCGGCATCGATATAGCGGGGCAGGGGGCTAGATTGGGGGATACCCCACGCATAACCGTCACGATACGACTCAAGTCGCCCTGATGATCTCCGCCCGCAGGCAAGTAACTCTGTACGCCAGCCGTGACTCTCTTCACCAAATCCATCCTCCATGCGCCTCCATTTATGCTACACTTGTAATGGATGCCATGCTATGCATGGCCCCCACGTAACGACGCAACGAACCCGTCCCTCGAAGAGGTCGAGACGCTATCGGCAGCGATGCCGGCCGACCAGGGACGCCAATACGAACAGATGGAGAATCGAAATGGCTCACGAATTTATCGAGCACCTGTTAGAGGATCATAAGGCCCAGCGCCGCCTGGGCGCGCAGCTACGCACCACCAAGGACCCCCAGCAGCGGGAAGAGCTACGCCAAGAGTTCTGGGAGGAGCTCTATCCCCACATGATCGGCGAAGAGGCCTCCCTGTTTGCCTATATGGAGTCCGCGGGGGGCGAGGCCAAAGAAGAAGCCCTCAAAGCGGTGCAGGAGCACCATGTGGCCAAGATGGTGCTGCGCGAGCTCATGGATCTCGACGTAGAAGGTGACACCTTTATGGCCAAGGCCTATGTCCTGGACGAGCTGAACCGCCATCACATGGAGGAAGAAGAGGAAACGCACTTTCCCATGTTGCAGCGGATGGCCCAGAAGGAAAAGCTTGACGAGCTATTCGAGCAGTACGAAGAGGCCGAGGAAGAGGTTGAGGACTAGCGCTCCCTTGGCCTGCGTGGCCGGAGCATGCCGCCCTGAGGCGCTCAGGCTCCCGCGTATACCCGGTATACGCGGGAGCCTGTATTGTGGGGGCGAACCCATCATGAGGTGGGCAACGGCTCGGGTGGCCGGGGCACATGCTGCGTGGCGTCGCCTGACACAAAGGGCAGCCCCTCCTCCCGCAGATACTCGTCGCCCAACAGACGGAGCTGCACGACCCACGTGCGCCAGGGCAGGTCAGTTTCTGGCTTGAGGCCGTCCTGATCGAACTCGGCGTGATGCTCGAAAAAGGCCGCCTGGAAACGCTGGGTCCAGCGGGTGACGCCATCGGCGCCCCGGCGCAGCGCGGGCGGCTCCATGGGATAGCCAAAGGCGTTCTCGCCCCCATGCCGGTCAAAGTACTCTTTGAAGCGGATGCGCGTCCCATCAGGCGCCGTGTTGCTGACGGCATGCCCCAGCCCGCGCTCCCCAAAGGGGAAATGCCAGTAGTCATGGCCGTTGGGTCCGCTGGCACGGGCCGGTGGCGCTGCCTTGGCCGACGAGGCTGCCAGCAGGCGGCGCTGGATACGATACTCGGGCGGGTTGTCGGGCTGCCATTCCAGCACCACACGCTGAAAATACTGGACGCATTGCGTGTCATCCATCGGGTCGACCACCACCGGCGACCGGGGGTAGCCCAGGTTGTCCACGTCGCCATAGGTGCGCAAGTACTCGAGCCAGGGGCCGCTGACGGCATAGCCGGTGGGCGCCACCCAGGCCTCACGGGGCGTGGGGTTGGCGGGCACCAGGGCGCCGGGCACGCCCCAGCAGGCGTCGCGCGGGCGCGGCAGCGGATCGCGTGCGGTGGCCACGCCCGGCTCCACCAGGATTACCGGATCGCCGCCCACCAGGATCAGGTCCCAGTCGCGGGCATCGGTATTGTTGTCGGCGGCAGCCAGGGTCAGGTGAAAGGCACCGTCTTTGCGGACCAATGGCGTCTTTTCGCCATATTTGTCGATGAGGGTGGCCTTGGCCGCGGACGAGGCCACGCCGATCTCCAGCGGCGCAGCGCTGGCATTCCACAGCACCGTCACCCGGTCATTGCCCCGGCGCATGCGGACGCCGTTCAGCGCCCCCGGCCACACGAACTGGGCACGCCGTGACGATGACGCCAGCAGGGCCGTGATCTCGTCCTCGGTGGGGGGCATGGCCGACCCGCTCCAAAAGTACTGGGCATCCTGGGCGTGGCTTAGCTCCCGCACCGCTACCTGATAGGCGGTATAGGCGGGCCGGGGCGTGCCGTCATTGCGCACCAGGCCATAGTACTGGTCGTTCTCAGGCTCTTCATCGCGCAGCTTGTACACGGCATAGCGCTGGACGTCCGCTGCACGGGCCAGCGCCGCACTCTGGATGATATAGCTGGCCTGCTCGTCCATCGTGGCGCGCAGACCGCCGCGCATCAGCGGCTTGAGCGGATCGTCATAGGGCACCACGTTGGACTCGGGGAACCAGAGCGGCTTGTCCAGGCCGTAGGATGCGAGGATCCGCTGGTACAGTATGGGCACGGTGTAACTATTCAGCGGGTTGCCATACTGGTGCACGGCCACGGCGTCAAAGTAATAGCCATACTCCTCAGCTTCAGGGTCCCTGGCCAGTTGGTCCAGCAGGCGCTGCAGAAAGAGGGTCCGGCCCGCCTCGTGATCCTGCCAGTAGGTGGTGCCGGTGAGGATCACCGTCGCCTCGGGGTTGGCGGCCTTGATGGCCCGGTAGGCCACGCGCTGAAGCTGGGCGTACTCGACCATCGTCCCCGTCCAGCAGAACTCGGGCTCGTTCCATACGATCCAGGTATCCACGATGCCAGCATAGTCACCGGCCAGCCGCGCCATGAATTGCCCCCAGTAGTTCTCCGGGTCGTCAAAGGGCAGTTCCAGGTTGTGCGGAGGCGAGACGGCGGGGTCGCCGTCGTTGCGGGCGGCCCAGGGCGGCGTATGTATCACGATGCCCACCGGCTTGATGCCATGCGCGCGTTGCGCCTCGAACGTCTCGCGCGGCAGCCAGGCCTGCTCGTCCCACATATCGGGGCCATCGGGCTGAAAGTGCGACCACCACACCAGCATGCGCTCCCAGGTTACGCCAGCGGCGACGGCCCTCTCGGGATCATTAAAGGCCTGGACGATGCCGAAAAAGGGATCTCCTCGGGGGGTAACGACAGGCTGCGGAGCGATCAGATCGCTGGGAGGATGCGCCTGGGTGACCGGAGGCATCGCAAGCAACACCAGCATCAGTAACACCACGATCCAGCTACGGCGAGTGCCAGGCAAATACATGGCGTTCTCCCCCCTTTTGATACGTAACCATTGCTGAAAGGAATCTGTTCTGTCGTGATGGCGACATTACACGAAATCGGCGCTGCGTTGCCCAATGTCATCTCCAAATCTTGCGCGATTATCGTCCGAGTGGACACGCCCTGTCAAGTCGCCGGTATGCCTCGACCATACCCGCTGTCAGAGCGTCGGGACCGATCCAGCTATGGACATCGCCCCGGCGGTGGACTGAGCAAGGGAGAGAGCCGTTCCCTGCTGACGGATGTGAATCCGAGAAACGAAGAGGTCAGAAGCAGCAAGGCTTGGGGGTAGAGCGCATCAGGCTGCAGATCGTGAGCAAGCGGCGCGGGCGCTGGATGCGTGGTGGACGCGGGTGCGCAAAGAGGGCCCGCGCGAGTTCCTGGGCTTGCGGTACATGCTGACGCACTGGCGCGAGGAGATCCTGA
>SLPC01000227.1 GCA_007132185.1 Anaerolineae bacterium
CACAACAACCTGCGCGGCCTTGAAGCCGCGGCGGGTAGCCTGATCCGTAACGACTATAACCTGCTGAACAACACGACCAATGTCGTCGGCGTGACGGCCGGGGCCAATACGGTGACCGGAGACCCGCTCTTTGCCACGGTGGGCCACTATCAACTGACGGCAGACTCTCCCGCCCTGGATGCGGCAGACCCGCATGCGGAAGTGCCGCTGGGTGGCGGCGTGCGTGCCGATCTGGGCTATATGGAGTTGCGAGCCAGCCCGCTCATGCTGCTGTTCGGTCCGGAGATCAAGTCCATCGTCACGGCCAACACGGGCGTGGAAAAGGTCGAGGTCGGCGTGAGGTTTGTCAGCGATGCGACTCTGCCGCCGAGCGAGACCCTGCCCAGCGCCTGGGAAACGCTGACACCGGCTGAGGCAGGCCAGCCGCTCTTTTATTGGGCGCAGAGCATCAGCCGGGCCAATCCGGGTCTCTACCGGGTCTACAGCCGGGCCACCGATGTGGCCGGCAACGTCGAGGAGCATCCTCTCGACTGGTACGAGGGCTCTTTTGTGATCGACAACACACCGCCAAGGGTGGTCTGGGGCTATCCGGCTCTGCCCGGTAGCACCAGCGCCGCGGCGGTGCTGGCTGTGGCGCAGGTGGCGGGCACGCTGGACACTGGCACCGGCACGCGCGACGACGTGGCCCAAAGCTACTTTGCGGTGAGCGGCCCGGCGGGGACTGTGACTTATCCGATGCACGACGGGCAGGCCTGGATTCCACTGCCTGCGGTCGGCAACTATCAGATCCGGGCTGTAGCCATTGACGAGGCTGGGAACCAGGCGGAAGCAAGCGCATCTGTGGCGGTGAGCGCCACCGAGCCTGTGGCCACGGTGATCGGACCTGTGAGTGGCGACGCCGTCTCTGCTTCCGACCTGACTCTGCGCGGCTATGTGCGCTTTGGCGCCAGCGGCGTGGGCCAAGTAGAGGTCAGCGTCGATGGCGGCGCGAGCGTGCAGGCCACCCTGGCAACGCCAGGCGCTGCCTTTAGCACCTGGTCGGCCGAGATCAACCTGCCAGCCGGTGATGGCGCCAAGACCATAATCATCACTCCGAGTCTCGGAGACACAACAGGGGAGGCGACAAGCGTGGCGCTGACCCTTGACACGACGGCTCCTCAACTGGCGGTTGCCACGCCTTTGAGCGGGACCGCGAGCGTCGAGCTGCTGTCCTTTACAGGGACGGCGTCGGATACGGGCGGGGGCCTGGCGTGGGTCGAGGTATCGATCGATGGCGGCTATACCTGGCAGCAGGCCGAGCTGAGCAATGGGGCCTGGGGTCTGGATGTGGTCTTGGACGAGCGGCAGGATCATACCAGCTATCCCGCCCAGGTCCGCGCGGTGGATCGGGCCGGGAATATCGCGTTCATCGAGTGGCCTGTGGCGGTAGACAATATGCCGCCCACCGGCCTTGGGCCTGTCACACTCAGCCAGCCAAAGGGGCAGCATCTGGAGCTGGGGGCGGGCCTCTCTATCACCTGGAACACACCGGTTGATGCCGGCGGCCCGACCGAGGTGCTGCTGGCCGTGGATCGGAACGAGGACACGGTCCCGAGCGAGGTGGTCACGGGCACCAACGCCGACGTTGTCCTGGACGCTGTCGGGGATTGGTACGTGCACCTGGCGGCCCGGGATGCCGCGGGCAATGAGGCGATCGCCCGCTATGGCCCGTGGCATGTGCGCGATATGATCAACGCCAGCTTTGGGGCCAGGAGACAGTCGATCATCGTCGATGGGTTCATCGACCTGGGGCGCGGCGAATGGAAGGCGACAGACCTGTTGGGCACCGATGTGCGCGGACTCGAGACGCAACAGCTCTATGTCACCTGGGACGCCGAGGCGATCTATCTCGGCTGGAGCGGCGCCTGGTGGACGCTGGACGGGTCCATGTGGGCCTATCTGGATCTGACGGCGGGCGGAAGCAACCAACCGGTTAGCGGGGCGTTTGCGCTGCCTATCGTGGCTGATCTGGCGGTCCTGATCGAAGGGCCCGAGACCGGCAGCCTCTATGTTTGGAATGGGAGCGCTTGGGTTCTGTCGGAGAGCCCACTGGGCTTTGCGCATGGGCCCAGTGGCGACGCGGAGGCGCGCATCCCCTGGAGCCTCGACGCAGGTCAGGCCGTGGGGCTCGTGGCTCTGGCGCTGCCGCCCGAGGTGCCCGTGGCTCCGCTCGCGATGGCTATGCAGGGTATGGCCCCGTCGAGTACGGTTGCACAGGTCTCTTCAGCCGGCGGGCAACCATGGGCCATCTTCCCCAATGTCAACATGTTGGATGAGAGCCCCACAACGGCCTTTCAATGGGATACGCCGGTAGTTGATGATATGAGCGCCGGTCAGCCCGTGGCACGAACGGTTCTGCTGGATCTGAACAGCCGGCAGGCGAGCGGCGTGGCACGATGCCCGGGGAGCACCCTGGAATATGGTATCACGGTCACCAATCCAGAGCCGACGCCGATGACGGGTCTTGAGGTTCGTCTGCTGGCGAGCGAGGGCCTGAGCTATCTGTCCCAAGATGGGGCCACCTGCGGCAGCTGCCCGACGGGTGGCAGCGAGTGGACGCTGACGGTGCCTGACCTCGCGGCCGGAGTGTCGACGCAAGTCGTTGTTACCGGCGTGCTGGCCAGCGATCTGAGCGGCCTGAGCGCCGTGTCGAGCACCTTTAGCCTACCGGGCGGCGAGGTCTTGCCGTCAGGCTCGAACAGCCTAGTCATCAGCCATCGGGTGGATGGGGCGCCGCCAACCGTCATCATCGGCGCCCTGGCAGGCTCGGCCATCGCCGCGGGGACCCATACCTTTGTTGGCACCGCCAGCGACGGCGTTGGCTCGGGCGTGGGACGGGTCGAGGTCTCGCTGGATGGTGGCTCGACCTGGCACACAGCCTCGGGCGCGATGCCCTGGTCGGCAACTCTGGAAATCCCCAGCGCTGCCGGGGCCCAGGTAACACTACAGGCGCGGGCCATAGACCAGTGTGGCCTGATCGGCCCCGCTACTATGCAAGCGTATCATGTAGACAGCACGCCGCCACAGGTGACATGGACAGTACCTGCTGTGATCACAAGCACCATGGCGCTGCTTTCCGGGAGCACCTATGACCCGGCGCCTGCCGGGGCGTTGGTGCAGAGCGTAGAGGTACAGATCGATAGCGACCAGTCTGCCTGGCTCAAGGCCCGTGGCCCTCAGCTTCCTGTGGACGGGGAACAGAGCTGGAACTGGACCTGGCATACCGCCCAGGAAGATGGTGTCGAGCACCGGCTACGAGCGCGAGCCACCGATAGCGTTGGCAACAGTACCATTACCGTCTGGCAGTCTACGGTGGTGGATGTGGTCGGGCCGCAGATCACCGTGATCGAACGACAGGACAGCGTTTTGCTGCCAAGTGACATAACGGCGGGCGCGCTCATGGGCGGGCCGCTGGTAGGCGCACTGAATGGCGTCACACGACGGTACCTGCCCATCATGCTGAGGGGCAGCGCCGAGACCGTCAATCTTGCGCATCGCATGCCTTTGACCCTGGACCCCATGACGCATGAGCCGATCTCGACCGAGGTGGTCATGCGTGGCACCGCAACCGATGGATCGGGTGTCGCGACCGTGCGCCTCCGGGTGTACGACCCGCTGGGCAACGTCTCGATCGACGAGGCCAGCCTGGTGGACGGGCTCTGGGAGTACGCGCCCGACCTGCGCGGGTGGGACATAGGAACCTATACGCTGCGGGTGGAAGCGGCGGATATCCACGGCAACATCCGGGTGCAGGGCCCGTATCTGTTGGAGGTAGAGGATCGCCCCATCGAGGGGTTGACGGCGAAGAATGATGGACCACGGTTCGTCGGCCAGACCGTCACGATGATCGCGGAACTGAGCGAGGGCAGCAATGTAGCCTACACCTGGGATCTGGGCGATGGCGAGAGTGCTCTGGGCGCCGTCGTGCAGCATGCTTACGCCGAGCCTGGTGTCTATACGGCCACTGTCACGGCAGCCAACAGCGTGTCGACGCAACAGGCCGAGACAGTGGTCACAATCCTGTTGCTAGAGGTGGTGGCCGGTGAGGATCAGGAGGTGGATGAAGGCGACACTGTCATGGTCAGCGCCACCTTTGTAGGCCGCGTGGGCGAGACTCACACCGCTACTATCGACTGGGGCGATGAAAGCCCCGAGGATGCGGGAGACGTGGATGATGACGCCTTCACGATCACGGGTAGCCATGTCTATGCCGACGACGGCACCTATACCGTCACCGTCACAGTACGGGACTCGCAGGGCAACGCTGCCTCGGACACCCTGGTCGTCACGGTGTACAATGTGGCGCCTACGGCCACGCTGCGCAATAGCGGGCCGGTCGACGAGGGACACGCAGTCAGGATCTGGTTTGAGGATCTGTTTGATCCTGGCATCGCCGACACGCACACCTTTTCATTCGACTGGAACAATGATGGCACGTTCGATATCGAGGACCAGCAAGATGCCTGGGCCGAGTATGTCTGGCTTGACGATGGGATCTATACGGTGCGGGGTCGGGTGCAGGACGATGATGGCGGCTGGAACGAGTACACGACCGAGGTCGTGGTGAACAATGCGGCGCCGGTGGTGAGCGCCGAGCCCCCCAGCCAGGTGGTGCAATATAGCGACCCGATCGCCGAGATCACCATCGTCGCCACCGACGTAGAGCCGGACACGATGACGGCTGAACTGACCTGGAGTGACGATGGTAGCACGTTCCATCCTGCGCCGGCCGGCCTGGCGCTCGATGCTGGGTCATGCGGTGTCGATGCGGGACTGCGAACGTGCACTTGGACGGTAGCAGGCGCCATCAGCATGCCGGCAGGTATCTATGCTCTGGAGATCACCGTCACCGACAAGGATGGCGGCGTAGGCGCCGCGCAAGTGCAGTTCATCGTAGAGCCAGAAACAGCTGTTGTCGCCTTTGATTCTGGCAATCCGGTGGCTGTCAGGGTGGAAAAGGACGGCGGCGCCAGTGGCCCGTTCACCCTGGGGGCCTGTGTGTATGAGCGGCACGATGGATCAGCGGGCGACATCAACCTGGCCGAGATGACGATGAGGCTGGTACCTGTAGGGCCGGGTGGGACGATCATTGGCAGCATCGAGACAACCACTGTCCAGGATGGACGCAAGTGCATGACTTGGGGCTTGGGCGGCGTTCCGGTGAACACCTATACCGTCGAGGTCGAGGTCAGCGGAGGCTACTATGCAGGCAGCGGCGAGGATGCGCTCGTTGTATACGACCCCAGCCTCGGTTTTGCCACTGGCGGCGGCTGGTTCTACTGGCCGGGGACGGCTCGGGATGACTATGCAGGCGATCGTACGAACTTTGCCTTTAACCTCAGATACAACAAGCAAGGCAAGAACGTGCAGGGCAACCTGCTCATGATCCGGCAC
>SLPC01000209.1 GCA_007132185.1 Anaerolineae bacterium
AGGCATGTCGTCATAGGAGTAGTAGGGCGCCGAGGTGAAATCCGAGGTCCCAAAACAGATGCGCATCAGGTTCCACCCGATGCCGTCGCTGGGGTGTACCAGGTCGCGCAGGACCTGTTGGCGCAGCTCGGGCTCCATACGCATCAGGTGAAAGACGCTGGCTTCCTCAATCGAAGATCCCATGCCGAGGATCGACTGAAAGCGCTGGGAGGGGTCCAGAAGCACTGCGGCGTTGTCTACATCTTTTACCTGCGTTGCAACAAGATCAGGTTGATGGCTCAGACGGTGCTCCTCGGCATCCTCTGAGGTGAACCAGGCTTGAACAGCAAGACTCATCGTATCTACTCCTTTTTGCGAGTCAACACGGGATCATACTACTCTATCTCAGCGACTTTTCCAGATGCTGTCCATCCGCCATGAATCCCAGGACAGCAGGCGCGTCGGGCCGCCTGAGGCGGTCAGGGCCACCGCTACGCTATCCTCGCGGTTGGGATAGACCCGGGCTGTCATGCACACCCGCTCATTCGCAAAGACCTCGATCACCGACTCGTCGAGGAACAGCCGCAACGCCAGCGGCTCGTCCCCCAGCTCCAGCGGGGCCACCGCCCGGCGCCCCTCTGTCTCAGGCAAAAGGCTGGCGGCGCGAGAATCCACCACCAACTCATGACGCTGCGCATCATAGACGATGGTGGTGCGCTCGGCGCCATCAGGGCTGGCTCGTACGGTCAGGCCGACGGTGTGGGCGTCCTGCATGTCAAACTCGGCGCAGATCTCCAAGCATGTGCCACGTACCTCGTCCAGCCATATCTCGCCCTCTACCCTGCGCCGTTCCATATGCACATTGTCGCGGCGCAAGCTCTCCAACTGAATGATGGGACGCTGCCGCAGGCTGCCGTCGGGGGCCAGGGACAGCTCGCGGGGCAAGGATTGCACGCCGGCCCAGCCTGCGGCTCGATAGGCCTCTTCGGTGCGCCCCTCCAGCAGCCAACCGAAACAGATGCAGCGATCACCCTCATTGAAGAAGGCCTGGGGCGCATAGTAGAGGCCGCCATAGTCCAGCAGGCCGTGGGCCTCGGGGGTAAAGCGATGCCCGGCATAGCGGCCCAGGTAATAGTGGGCCTGGCGAAAGGGCTCGGGCGAAAAGAGCAGCAGGTGGCGGTCACCCAGGGGCAGGAAATTGGGGCATTCCCAGTTGTGGCCTGTTTCTTCCAGACTGCCCTGACACAGCGGTCCCAGATACTCCCACTCGTACAGATTGGATGAGCGATAGAGCATCACCATGCCGCCTTGACCGCGGATACCCGAGCCCAGGACCATGTACCAGCCATCGTCCTCGCGCCAAACGTAAGGATCGCGAAAGCCGGTGACATCCAGGCCCTCGGGCGGTCCCGCGATGACGGGGTTGCGCGGCGATTTCTGCCAGACGATCAGCTCGTCGTCGCTGGTGGCCAGGCACTGCACCTCGGGGCGCACCCCCGTATAGACCAGGGTGGGCACGCCGTCGTGATCGATGGCACAGCCGGAAAAGACGCCGTCCTTGTCGGGCCCGCCGGGCGTGGGCGCCAGCGCGATGGGCTGGTGAGTCCAGTGTACGAGGTCGCGGCTGGTGGCATGACCCCAATGCATGTCCGCCCAGCCGGGGCCGTGGGGATGGTGCTGGTAGAACAGGTGATATATGCCCTGCCACTGGATCAGGCCGTTGGGGTCGTTCATCCAGTTGGCCAGGGGCAGGAAATGGTATTGGGGGCGGTGACGCAGTTCCATGTTTGTGCTGCCTTGTACAGGTGTGGTATGCGAATTATAGAGATGGTAACACAAAAGGTGCGGAAACGCACGCTCATTTGCGTCACGCAATCCCTGATAATTCCCATTGGGCTTGACCCTTGCGCGACGTTTGGCATGCGCCCCGCTCGCCATAGATCGGCGCCTCGCGTCCGCGTCACCTACTGGCATCCTCATGCAGCATCGGGTACACTGACTGGCATATCATGCTAATTTTGTAGGGAGCAAAAGCCATGCGCTATCGCAGATTGGGTCGCACCGGATTGGATGTGTCATTGGTGGGGTTGGGCACGGGTGGTCCGTCACAACTGGGCCAGGCCACGGGCCGCGCCCCATCCGAGTCGTATGCGGTCGTGCATGCGGCGCTGGATCTGGGCATCAACATCTTTGATACCTCGCCCGCCTATCGAGAGAGCGAGATGCTGCTGGGGCAAGCTCTGCAGGACGTGCCTCGCAATCGATACATCCTCGCCACCAAGTTCAGCCCGGGCCGGATCGCGCCGGATGCGGGGCCCGAGGCGTTCACCGAGCAACTGGACAAGAGCCTGGAATACCTCAAGACCGACCATATCGAGGTGCTCCAATATCACGGCATCTCGCCCGAGGCCTATCGCTCTATTGTGGATCGATTCCACAAAGCAGCGCTAGAGGCGCAGCAGCAGGGCAAGATCGGCCATATCGGTATCACCGAGACCATGGGCAGCGATGTGTACCACGAGATGCTCAAGGTGGCGCTGGAGGAGGACCTCTTTGACACGTTCATGATCCACTATGGCATCCTGAACCAGCTCCCCGAGCATGACGTATTCCCCATGGCCCAGGAGCGTAACGTGGGTGTGTTCGTCATGGGGCCGGTGCGCCAGTCGCTGCGCACGCCAGAAGAGGCTGTCAGCCGCATCAACCATTTCATCGACGAGGGCTGGCTGGATATCCCCCGCCCCGATGCTTCCGACCCACTGGGGATGGGTCGGGTATCCGAGCCCACGGCCGATGTCACCCGCGTGGCCTATCGCTTTGCCGCCGCGCACCCCGCCGTTTCGACCATGCTGGTAGGCACGGGCAACCCCGACCACCTGCGGGCCAATGTGGAGGACGTGCTCTCGGGCGAGCTGACGCCGGAAGAGCTGGCCTATCTGCGGGAGACCTACGGCAAGCTGGCCTGGCACCTATAGGCGCAGGCACGGGACGAGGGGCATAGCACGCTATGCCCCTCTTTTATTGGGCCTCAGGCGTCGAACGTGTCCACCAGGGAGCGGAGCTGGAGCTGGCCGCGCAGCTCGGCGGCGCTGATGGGCTGCTGCGGCGTGACGATGATCTCGAACGGATGGCCGGGCGCCACGTGCACAAAGGCATCCGAGAAGCGCGCCTCGGTGTAGAGCAGTTCGATCCAGGCCCACAGCGCGGGGCGCTCTGCCGTCAGCATGACGCGAAATGTGCCGTCATGCAGGTCTTGCACCTGGGCGCGCAGGTTGGGCTGCTCCAGGGGCAGATGCTTGGGCCGCGCAAAGGTGACCAGGTTGGTCGAGACAGTCTCGCCGCCCACGTCCAGGCCCAGCCATACCAGCAGCCCGTGCGGACCCTGCGCCTCGATCTGCTTGGCCAGATCCAACGTGGTAACCAGGCTGGACTGGCCGGCCGGGATCTCGACAGAGTGCGTGCCCTCATCGAGGGTCTCTCCGCGCAGATCGGTCACCTGCCAGCGCACAACGCCGGAAGGCGTCTCGCCCGAGCTCACCTGGCGTTTGTCACTGGTGACATGGATAGCCACCAGCCCACTGTCGATATCTTCCACGCCCGAGACCAGCAGGGGCGCATAAAACTGGCGCGCCATATAGTGCAACGCCTTCCATCGGCCATAGCTATCCACCGAGGACCAGGACGCGACGGGCCAGCAGTCGTTGAGTTGCCAATAGAGGGTGCCCATCCCCTGGGGCATGGCCCGTCGCCAGTGCTCGACCGCATACTTGATCGCCATGCCCTGCAGGATCTGGCTCAGCCAGAGGGTCATCTCGAACGACCGGGGCAGGCGGAACCAGTCGCACATATAGGACATGATGGTGGTGTTGCCGATGGCGCTGCGTTGGTGGTGCTCCATCACATAGCTGGTGATGTTGCGATCGCCCGGCTCGGTGTAGGCATATGTCGTACGTGGTTCGGGAAACGACTGGAACCCAAACTCGCTGTTGAAACGGTGCTCGCAGGTGCGGTACCATTCGAACGGCATCTTGCCATGCCACACGCTCCAGAGGTGGGCATCGCCGCAGGTGGGGTTGTTGAAATCGTAACGGTCGCCGCAGGGCGAGTGTGGGCTCGATGGCCAATAGTCCGTCTGCGGGTCGAGCTGCGCCACGATCTCGGGCAGCATCTCGTCGAATAGCGGCTTGTAGTCGGCCCAGCTCATGGTGCGGTTGGTCCACTCTGCGCTCACCAGGCCCTGCTCCAGCTCGTTGTTGCCGCACCAGAGGGCCAGGCAGGCGTGGTGGCGGATGCGCTTGACGTTCTGCTCCGCCTCGACCCTGACGTTGGCCATCCAGTCGTCGTCAAAAGCCGGGTAGGTGGCGCAGGAAAAGATGAAATCCTGCCAGACGCACAGGCCCAGCTCGTCGCACAGATCGTAGAACACGTCCTGCTCATAGAGGCCGCCGCCCCAGACGCGCAGCATGTTCATGTTGGCGTCCACAGCGTCTTGCAGGGAGCGGGCGTAACGCTCTCGGGTCATGCGCGTGGCAAACACGTCGTCGGGGATCCAGTTGGCGCCCTTGGCGAAAAAGGGCACACGATTGGCCGCAAAATGGAACGACTCGCCCCAGGCGTCGGGCTCGCGCACCAGCTCGAGAGTGCGCAGGCCGATGCGCTTGGTGGTCGAGTCCAGGATCTCGTCGGCGCGGTCGAGCAATTCGATCCGCACATCGTACAGGGGCTGCTCACCCATGCCATTAGGCCACCAGAGTTGCGGGTCATCGACCTGCAGCTCTACCGGGCCCTGGCCATCTACCAGCGACGCGACGCCATGTGCCACCGCCTGGCCCTCCAGCATCACGTCTATGTTCGCCTTGAGCCGTTCGTCGTCCAGGGTCTCGGCCTTGGTGTGGACCGTCAACTGGACGCCATCGGCGCCTTTGTGGTCCTGCAAGATATGGACGTTCTCCAGGCGGGCCGAGTCATAGCCCACAATCTCGATGTCGCGCCAGATTCCGCAGGTGGCCAGCATGGGCCCCCAGTCCCAGCCAAAGTTGCACGGCTCTTTGCGGATCCAGCCGCCGCTATCCAGCTTGTGCTGTCCAACACCCCAGGCTGGCAGATAACGGGAGCTTGCATTCTTTTCGCTTACATAAGCCATAGGAGAGCGAAAGGCGATCTCGATCTCATTCTCGCCCTCGCGCAGGGCTGGCTTGATATCAAAACGCCACTGGCGGAACATGTTGTCGGCCTGGCCCACGATGGTGCCATTGATCCGCACCGTGGCGATGGTGTCCAACCCGTGGCAGCACAGGGCTACGCGATGCCGCTCCAGGAAGGAACCGGGCAACCGAAAGGTACGCCGGTAGGTCCAATCGGTCTCGCCCACCCACAGCACATCCAGCTCGTTATCGCGGAAAAAGGGATCTGGGATCTGATGAGAGGCCAGCAGGTCCGTATGCACGCAGCCAGGCACTGTGGCGGGCAAGGGGTCGCTCTGGCCCTCGCGGTAGAGCTGCCAGTCCCCATTGAGAGAGAGATTCTTGACAGACATGTCGCCTCCTTGCGATCTTGTCCCAGCAGTACCTGCTGGGGTAGATACTGCTACAGCAGACCTTGCTCTTGGTACACTTGGGCGGCCTCGCGGATCAGCGCGGCGTTCTCAGCTGCACCATAGGTTTCTTCCAACTCATCGGCCAGGGCCAGCAGTCGTTCGTGGGTCACGCGATAGGGGCGCAGCGCCTCATACACCGCCAGCACGGTCTCGTGGGGCACCCGGGTGAGCTCGGCGGCCCGCCGCAGGTTGGTGGCCAGCTGGGGGAACCCGGCCTCCTGGGCGATCTCTGCCTGTCGGTTCAGGGTATCGGCATGAATGCCCAGGTCGTCTGTTCCCATCTCGCCGGCGCACAGCGCATCCAGGTCTAGGTCCTTCAGGGGCCTACCGGTAGGGGTCCTGATCGTGCCATCATCATGCTTCCCCAGGGGATATTGATCACCCGTTCCCTCACTTGTGCTCATATTACGCCTCCGGCTCCCAGTCGAAATGCAGCTCGGTGGGGGCCCGCTGTGGGTCCACCTGCTCCAGCTCGCGGCGATGCAGGAGCATAGTCTTGACGATCAGCCGCAGCCGTACCCAGTTGTCGATGCGCACCGGAACCGGCTGCACCTTGGCGCCCCTGGCGTACCGGGCGGCGTTGCGCCCGATCTGTCGATACGATGCAAGGCTGAGGTTGGGCGACTGGGGGAACAGCTCCAGGTTGTTCAGCGGGGCCAGGTCGGCGCGGTGGATCACTGTGGTACCCCGCGATTGCAGTCCGATGGCGACCTCCGAGCCGCTGAGCTGGGCGCCGGCATAGCCCACAAAGGCGCAGTCCGCGGTGTGATGCACCTTGATGATGCGGGCCGCCAGACCCTCCTCGGCGATGCCGCTCAGCAGCGCTTCGAGCACCGCCTCGTGGGGCAGGCCGCCGATGGTCGCGGTGAGGGTCTGGCCAAAGGCGGGCCCCACGGCGATGACGACCTCGCTTCCGGTGCCCCGGCGCGCCGTGTCCAGCTCGGTGAGGCGTTGGGCCGGGTGCTCGCCCTGGTCTGCCAGAAAAGCCTCTGGCGGCGTGGCCTGGGGAATGTCCTGCACACGGGCCCAGCGTTCGCCTTGCAGGCGATAGCCTGTGCCAGGGCCCTGATAGTCGTTGGGATCGTTGATGCCGCTCAGGACGTGCCAATGCTCGTCGAAAATCGCTGCGGGCTGCAGATAATCGCCCAACGCCCGCTGGCGTGCCAGCTCCATCAGGTGCCCGGCGACCTCGGCATGACCGGCGGCATCCAGCGCCCGGGCCACGTCCAGCAGGGTGCGATCGTCCCGCAAAAAGGCATCGGCGGCGGCCAGGTCTTGGGCCACGTCGCGGTCGGGCATGTCGCGGCTGTCGTTGGCGGTAACGGAGGCGTCAACCTCGTCATCGGTGATGGGCGGCAGGCCCAACTGCGCATATAGATCCTGGAGGATGCGGGCGCCCTGTTCGCGCACGGCCAGGGCCTCGTCCTCGCGAATGGGGTGGATGCCGGCATCTACCTGCATGTCGCGCTGAACGACGTAATAGTCGTCGTACTCGGTAGTGTCAAAGCAGCCGCCCCCAAAGAGGTTATCATAGCGGGGAATGGCGCCGAACCCCGAGTGCACAAAATCGGCCCCGGGGAGGAACTGGCACATCAGCTTGGCGGTCTTGCGCATCTCTGAATGGCTGGCCAGGGCATCATTGCCAGCGGCCACCTCCAGGTTGAGCATGGCGGCCAGCAGGTTCTCGGCCAGGATGACGCGCACCCCGCCGGGCAGCGATTCGGGCAGGGCGACGCAACTGATCGAGCCATTTTGCACCCCCTGGCTGCCCGCGCCCCGGGTCACCAGCAGGCAGCGCGCCTCCAGATAGAGCATCGAGCGCCCCTCGCTGTGGCCCATGAGCGCCTCCGAGCCGGTGCCCGAGGTAAACCGGGTCTTGATGCCGCGTGAGGCATAGGCAGAGGCCAGAAACGCCTTGGACCAGGGCGTATCGTCGCCATCCACAAAGGCCCCCGCCGTGCCGTACACCGAGAGGGTCTCGGCATAGCTGGTGAGCCCCTTGATCCCCAGGCGCAGACTGACGCCCTCTTCGACGGCACACTGGGTAAGCACGCCGGGGCGTCCCACCTGCGAGCCCACGAGGATTGCTAACGCGTTCAGCGGCGCATGGCGCGCCACGCCCACGGTGGTCTCGACCTCGGCAAAGCCACGCAGGGCGGCCTCGGCCGCATCGGCAGCGAGCAGGGCTGGGTGCTCCTTGCGATTGGTGACGTGGGCCTGGTTGGCGGGCGTGCGGCGGACCCGCATCTTGGCCAGGGCCATCATCATCTCCAGCACATTGAGGTGCCCCACGATTCCGACGAGCTTGGCGGCGGTGCACCCCGCCACCAGCCGCACGATCTCGGCGCGGGGGGCATCCACGTCCACCAGCATACGAGCGATGGTCTCGGACGGGGTACTCATGGCCAGGGGAGCGACGGCGAGATCGAGAGCATGGTCGGCGATGAACTTGTCAAGCAGATCCATCTGTTCGCGGGGCACGCCATCCATCTCGACAACGCGCCCCTCTTTTAGCACGAGTCCTGGCCTGGGATCCGATGGGCCATCGCTCACGATTAGGCCCACCTCGGGCCACTCATGCACAAAGGAATCCTGATGGATGGGGCGCTCGTCCAGAATGGCGAAACGTTTCGAGCGTCGCATGGGGTGTCCAACTCCGCTTGGCAAGGCAGTCATGAATGAGAGGCTCAGGCATTGTAACATAGTTGCCTAGGTCGACCAATCAGGCACAAGGGTTACCCATCAGGCAATGTCAGACGCGTGATCATGACAAAATCACCAGCCCAGCGGCTGTACGGGCAAAGACGAGGCTTGCTCGTACAGCGTAATGCAGAGTGCCTTGGTATGCTGTTCTGCAGGAGGCGAACCTATGCGCACTCATGCGCCGTTTACCCAAATGGCTTGGTCGCGAATTGTACTTGTACATGATGCTGACTGTGACATCACCCTGGGGTTGCCTGTCTGTCGCACGAACAGGAAACAACCGAGAGGCCCTGGGAGAGGGAACTCTCGGTTGTAGAGGAGCGGATCGGTCGCTGCGTCAGGAAGCCACGATCACCGCGAGCGATCCGGTGCGCTCGTCAATGACGTCGCTGATGTCGCCGACGTTGCCTCGGTCACTTCACGGGGCGGCTGCAGACGCCAACCGATGACGGCGGCGACCAGGCAGGCCACGCCCGCGATGATAAAGCCGGCCAGCCAGTTGCCCAGCGAGTCGCGGATGCCTGCCGCCATGATGGGGCCAATGACGCCCCCTACGCCGTAGGAGGTAAAGACCCAGCCATAGTTCTCACCCACGTACTCGGTGCCGAACAGGTCGCCGGTGATGGTGGGGAACAGGGCAAAAGCGCCGCCATAGTTGAACCCGATGATCGTTGTGCCCAAGTAGAGCAGCGCTGGAACGCTGCCCATCCAGAAAAAGGCGATCATGATCAGGCCTTGTGTGGCGCACATGATGATCAGTGAGGTCTTGCGGCCGATTCGGTCCGAGATGGCGCCCCAGGCGATGCGTCCTCCGCCGTTGGCCAGGGCGTAAAAGACGGCCATGGCGAGCCCGGCAATGGCCGTAGCCTCTGCAAGGGTGTATCCCTCCGCCTGCAGTGCGTCGATACCGAACAGTACGATATTTCCAATGACCAGGAGCCCGGCCATGGCGGCAAAGAGGAACATGACCCAGATGCCATAGAACTGGGGGGTGCGCAGCATCTCGCCGGCGCGAATGCCAGGGCCCGAACGGGTTGGCGAGGTGGGGGCGCCGGGGATCGGGCAGTTAGGATCCCAGCCGGGCGGGCAGTACCCTTCTGGCGGATTGACCAGCCAAGTGGTGCCAATCGCGATGGCTACGGCAAAGGTGATGCCATAGATCAGGAACACATTCAGCACTCCAAAGCGCACAAGAAGCCCGCCAAAATCACCGGCAAGCTGGATCCAAATAAGCGCGCCAAAGCCAAAGCCCGCCACCGCAAGACCGGTGATGAGCCCCTTTTTGTCGGGGAACCATTTCATGCCGCAGGCGATTGGGCAGACGTAGGCCAGCCCGATGCCGATGCCGGACAAGAGGCCAATAAAGAGGACCTGGTTCCAAAAGTACCCAAACAGGTTATTGCCCATCAGTCCTGCCAAAGCATAGCCAGCGCCCATAACGATACCGCCGGTCAACGCAACGATGTACGGGCCCGAACGGGCCTGCCAGCGCCCGGCCAAGATCATGGTAATGGCAAAGCTTAGCAAAGAGATGGAAAAGATGATCTGTGTCTGTGTCCTGGTAAAGCCAAACGGCCCGGCAGGATCAGTCAGATACGGTGTAAACACGCTCCAGGCATAGATGGCGCCAAGACAGAGCTGAACCAGCACCGCTCCTAGCACCACCAGCCAGCGATTTTTGACTCTCGAGGAGCCAGTTGTTGTCATGGCGGCCCTCCCTCGAACGAAACAGAAAAATGAGACTATACATGTCAAGGGCGCACCCGCAGCACCTCAGGCTACGAGTGCGCCCCATCTTGATATGTTACTTGCGTCCTTGGACCAACGTATCGACCACTTCGGGATCTGCCAGCGTGCTGGTGTCACCCAGGCTGCTCAGATCGCCCTCGGCAATCTTGCGCAGGATGCGGCGCATGATCTTGCCGCTGCGGGTCTTGGGCAGAGCGTTCGTGAACTGGATCACGTCTGGCCGGGCGATGGGCCCGATCTCCCGACGGATCTGCATCACGAGCTCATTGACCAGCTCGTCGCTCTCCTCAACGTCATCCTGTAGCGTCACATAGGCGTACAGCGCCTGGCCTGTGACCTCATGGGGTCGGCCAACCACGGCGGCCTCTGAGACGGCTGGATGGCTCACCAGCGCGGACTCGATCTCGGCGGTGCCGAGTCGATGGCCTGATACGTTGACGACGTCGTCGATGCGGCCTTGCAGCCAATAGTCGCCGTCTTCGTCTACGATGCAGCCATCGCTGGTAAAGTAGAGGTCATAGTACATCGTAAAGTAGGTGTCGATGAACCGATCGTGGTCACCGTACATGGTGCGAGCCAGGGACGGCCATGGCTTGGTGATGCACAACGGCCCTGATTCACCTACGGGCGCCTCGGTGCCGTCATCTTTGAGGACGACGGGCTCGACGCCAAAGAAGGGCTTGGAGGCCGAGCCGGGCTTGAGGGTATGGGCGCCGGGTAGCGGCGTGATCAGGATGCCGCCGGTCTCGGTCTGCCACCAGGTGTCCACGATGGGGCAGCGGCCCTTGCCGATGGTCTCATAGTACCAGAGCCATGCAGCGGGGTTGATCGGTTCGCCCACGCTTCCCAGCAGCCGCAGGCTCGAGAGATCCGCTGCGTCCACCCACTCGTCGCCCAAACGCTGCAGCGAGCGAATGGCCGTCGGTGCTGTGTAGAACACAGAGACGTCAAACTTTTCCACGATCTTCCAAAAGCGGCTGGCGTCGGGATAGGTGGGAACGCCCTCAAACATCAGGGTGGTGGCGCCATTGGCCAGCGGGCCATAGACGATATAGCTATGGCCAGTGATCCAGCCAATATCGGCCGTGCACCAGTAGGTGTCCTCGTCATGGATGTCAAAGATAAGCTTGTGGGTCATCGTGGTAAACAGCAGGTATCCGGCTGTGGTGTGCAAGATGCCCTTGGGTGCGCCGGTGGAACCCGATGTGTACAGGATGAACAGTGGATCCTCGGCGTTCATCGGCTCGGGCTCGCAGTACGGCGCGGCCTCGGCCACTTCATCGTTCCAGGCGACGTCGCGGCCCTCGGTCATGACCAGGTCTGCCTCGCCACGCTGCGCAACGATGACTGTCTCAACGCTGGGAGTGGTCTCCAGGGCCTCATCGGCAATTGCCTTGAGGGGGATGGAGCGCCCGGCGCGCAGAGAGACGTCACTGGTGAGAAGCACTTTGGCGTTGCAGTCCTGAATGCGGCTGGCCAGCGAGGCGGCGCTGAACCCACCAAAGACCACCGAGTGGATAGCACCGATGCGGGTGCAGGCCAACAGAGCGATGGCCAACTCGGGGATCATGGGCATGTAGATAGCTACACGGTCACCCTTGCCCACACCATGCTTTTTCAGCACGTTGGCGAACTTGTTGACCTCGCGATAGAGGTCCTGGTAGGTCAGGGTGATGACGTCATCCTCTGGCTCGCCCTGCCAGATGATGGCCGCCTTGTTCTTGCGCCACGTCTTGACATGTCGGTCCAAGCAGTTGGCAGATACATTCAGCACACCATCTTCAAACCACTTGTGCTCAATGATGCGCTCTTCGGTCTTCCAGGTGTAATCACGACCCTTGGTAGGGAACTTGACCCAATCCAGCATTTCGGCCTGTTCGAGCCAAAAGCCATCAGGATCGTTGATGGAGCGATCGTACATTTCCTGGTACTGCTCCATCGAGCTAATGTGTGCATTCTGCGAGAACTCGGGTGGCGGGGGAAAGCGCAGGTTGCCTTCGGTCATCTGCTCATTGGACATTGCGTGGTCTCCTTTGGTCTATCTGACAGTCGTTCGAAACCGCGTTTCGATGGGGCAAAGTCCTGAGGATGCATGCGCGGGTTCCCGAGGGTGCCAGCATGGCCAGACTCGTCAGAGTCCGGGCACGATCATGGCTTTCCGCGTTGGTCCCCATGCTACACGGCGAGGTCAAATCAGATGCACTGTGCTACGCCAATGTAGCGGCCCGACGCCGGGCTCTTTCTTTGCGCCCAAAGACTTGCGAATTCGCAAGCATATGCTTGGATTCGCTAGCGTAACCGTCGCCTACTTTACCAACAACCCATGAGAATGTCAAGCAAGATGGATCTTTGATGTCATGGGTAATCGAGCAAGGGACCAGGCATCGCGCGAGCTAGGGCTGTGCCACAATGGCTAGCAACCCCGACTGCGACGGATCAGGCTCGCCCAACAGCGAGGGGTAGAATACCGTATTCGAGAACCCGGCGTCGGCCAGCAGTTGACGATAGTCCTCCTCGGTGTAGGCATGCATGCTGAATGCATAGCGAGCCGCTGCGCCCATCTCGGCGTCCACGATATAGTAGCGATGTGTGGTAGCGGCCTGATCGGCATGCCAGAAGGCTTCGTACAGCGTCAGGTGAGGCCGCTCGGAAAAGAGCCCCGTCTCACTCGTGTACCAGGTGGACGGACGCTGCCCCTCCTCTTGGACCGCCTGAAAGGTGTGGGGCTCGAGGAGCAGGCGGCCGCCGGGCTTGAGGGATTGGCGCGTTTTTTGCAGGATCGTGAGGGCCTCGGCGCGGCGAAACACATTCAGCTCGCCATAGATCAGCATGGCCAGATCAAAGCTCTCCGCAGGACCATAGTCGATGGCCCGGATGTCGCCCTCGACATAGGTGCAATCGGCCTGGCTGGCGGCTGCCTGCTGGCGGGCATAGGCGATGGAGGCCGGGCCGAAATCGATGCCGACACACGAGTGTCCCAGGGCCGCCAGGCGTTGGGTGTACAGCCCCGGCCCGCACCCCAGGTCCAGCACGCGGCTCGGGCGGCCCTGCAAGACCTGGCCGTGGATCCACCGGACGTGCTGCTCGATGCGCTCGGTGCGGCGGCTGGCGGCGTCATGCTCCTGCGTCAGATGCTCCGCCAGCATCCGTGCGCTGAATCCTGGCTCGTTCCAGGGGATCTTTTCGCCTTCGGCCCAGGGCTCGGGCGTGGGTTCTCGTCGAACGATATCCAGTAGGTTCATCAAGAGGCACTCCTTGCTGTAGGCTTTGTGGCTGGCATCTCTCGGCCAGATATGCGGTCGAGTAACGCGCCCAACTCACCGGCCAGAGGGGGGACCGCATCCAATGGCACCCAGTATAGCGCAAAGGCGATGGGGCCGGGACTACCGTCGGAAGGGTCGGTCTCCCACGCCAGCCACTGCTCGGGGGTCGCCTGCTCGCACCGCAGATGATAATAGTCGCGTACCTGTCGCGTGGGCTGGCCCGAGTGGATGAGCAGATCATGGGTACGTTGGCCAAGGTGAGCCACCATCGTTAGCGCCATGAGCCCGGTCTCCTCACGGGCCTCACGCATCGCGGCGGTGGCAGTGTCCTCGCCCGGATGAACCGAACCCCCGGGTACCTGAATACCCGCTTTGGGATTATCCCTGTGGCGAAAGACCAACAGGCGATTGCCCTGGGTGACATAGGCCGCGACCTTGCGCTGTACCTCTCTCTCACGCATGCGTTTCCCCTTCTCGCGACACGATTCTTGATTTTGGCATGATCATCCTGATGCATAGAATCGCCCACATGGCTATTCTCCGTATACTCCGTGACCGATTTCTCCCCCTGATTCTGATGTCGACGCTGGCCCTTTTGGTGGGCTGTCGCGGCATCAAGTCAGCGCCCAAGGCTCGTCTGGTTCCTCCTCCCGCCATACTGCTTATGGCCACATCCACGCCCACTCCTACGGCGATGTCGACCGCCACCCCGATGGCGACCGCTACCCCAACGGCGACTGCTACCCCAACGGCGGCCGCCACCCCAACGGCGGCCGCCACCCCGACGGCGACCGCCAATCCTACAGCGACTCTATCGCCTACGGCTATGTCTACGCACACGCCTCTGCCGACGGCAACGCCTCTACCAACCGAGGCACAGCTCCCGATTGCTACACAGGCCCATACATCCACACCTGTGCCGGTGGCCCCTGTGCCAAGCACTGTGACGCCGGTGCCGGACAATTCGGGCTTGTCGGTTGTGATCGACACAGCTTCGCCCAGGTCCCCGCAGTCTACCCGATCCAGCCAAGAGCATTTCCAGATCGGGGGCATCGATTTCGGCGCTGGCAATGCACCGTTGAGTATGGCTTATCCTGCTTCGGTCGATGAGCGCTCCATGACCCGCTTTGATAGCCTGGACATATTGGTCGCTGATTTGGCCGGCACACAGTACCAGATCTTTAGTACCAAGTACGGCGGCAGTGTCTATGTTTACCCGGAGATGGCCAGCGGCAGCTTTGTGTTGAGCGCTCATTCGGGCATCGTGGCCGGTAGCGGACGCGTACTAGAGGCCGAGCCGCTACGCCAGCTCATCGAGGGTAACATTCACGCGACGCGCCCCATGGCCGAGATCGAGGCCCGCTTGGAGCGGCTCATGGGCCGTGAGTTTGCCTTTACGCAAGGAAATGTGACAGCTCGTTTCCGCCTGGTGAGGGCTCGTCGCATGGGCGCCGCTGATGTGACCGCCTATCAGCACAAGGCCGGTCGCCTCAGCGAATTCGTGGCTCCGATCACCGATCCAGGGCGTTCGTTTATACTCTTTTTCTGCAGTGGACGCCAGCCAGGTGAGCCACAGCAGACCTATACCGGGCGCTATGTGCTCGTGCTAGAGCTGATCGACTAGATCGATGAGCGCCGATGGGCTCACGCCGGATTGATCGGTGTGGGCCCTCACGCAACACCAGCACCCTGAGGCAGGGGGCATTTCCACAGCCCTGGGCTCTTTTGCCTACCATAACAACACCTACGCAACGGCGCTTTTTGTATCACATGATATCTATGCGTACAATTCCGGCATGGATGTGTCGCATGTGCATCGTGCCCGGTTTGTTCGTTTAGCTCTCGTGGTGGCGGTCTGTCTGCTGGCGGCGAGCGTGCTGGCCGCGCGTCGTGGCTCTGAGTCAGAACTCGTGGCGCAAGAGATGGCGCCCATCACCGCTCCCACAGCCCCATCCAGTCCCACACCAAGCCCTACAGACACCGCAACGGCCACGCCCACGCATACGCCCACGCTCACACCGACTGCGTCCCCAACAGCAACTGCAACACCATCTCAGACCGCTATGCCAACTCGTACGCTTACGCGCACGCCTACGCCGGTCCCTGCCACGGCAGTGCCGCCCACGGCAACGCCACGGCCTGCCCAAGCCGCAGCCCCAACCAACGCACGCTATCGCATTGGGGGGATTGACTTTGGCAACCCCAGGGCGCCCCTGAGCATCGCTTATCCCGCAGCACTGGATGGCGATGCCATGACGCGCTTTGAAGATCTGGAGATCCTGGTGGCCGATCTCTACGGCGTGCAGTACAGGCGCTTTACCACCGAATATGGCGGCAACGTCTTTGTCTACCTAGACGCCGCCAGCGGCAGTTTTGTCCTGAATGTGCATGATGGCGTGGTGACCCGCACCGGTCGCGTGCTGGAGGCTGAGCCGTTGCGTCAGCTCATTGAGGGGAATCTTCGCGCGGCGCGGCCGCTGCCCGAGATCGAGGCGCGGCTAGAGCGTCTCATCGGACGCGAGTTTCAGTTCTCCCAGGCGGCGGTCACAGCCCGTTTTCGCCTGGTCAGGGCACGCCGCATGGGTGCCGCCGATGTCGCCGCCTATCAGAATAGGGCCAACCGGCTCGGCGAGTTCGTCGCCCCGTTCCCGGATCCAACCCGCGCCTTTATCATGTTCTTTTGCAGCGGCCGCCAGCCTGGCGAGCCCAACACGGCTTTTCCTGGGCGCTATGTATTCGTGCTGGAGCTGATCGACTAGGCGGCCGATCGCCTACGCCGGGTTTGCAGCATGAGGACGGCCCCCAGCACGCAACAGGCCCCCAGCAGTTGTAGCCCTTCCAGGCTCTCTCCCAGCACAGCCCAGCCCAGCAGCATGGCCGTCACCGGCTCGATGGTTGCCACAATGCTCGCGTTGCTGGCCGGAACACGTTTGACCCCTGCGTTGAATGCCAGACCCGCGGCCATGGTGACCACACCCAGCGCCAGCAGCCACAGGATCAACCCGGGGGTCGCGAGGAGCATCTCGACGCTGCGCCTGGACTGAAGCGGCAATAGAAATAGGGTCCCCGTGGCGAGGGCATATACGAGAATGGTGCGGGCCGCATAGCCCCGGCGAGTGGCGCTCTTGATGAACAGCACATAGGCGGCATAGGTGATGCCGGAAGCCAGGGCGGCTGCAAGGCCCATGACATTCAGCCGTGCAGCGTCCAGGTTATAGGCGCGGCCCACCAGGGTGGTGCCTGTCAGAGCCAGCGCAAGGGCCGCCACGCGCGCGCCTCCCAGGCGCTCTTTCCACACCAGCACACTAAAGAGGGCCACCCATGCGGGGGCCGTGTACTGGAGCACCGCCGCCACCCCCATGCCCACCAGGCGGATGGCATAGGCATAGATGGCAAAGGTCGCCGAGACGCCAATCAGGCCAAAGACGATGAAAAAGCCGATATCACGGCGTTCGATGCGCAGGATATCTGGGTCGCGCCATGCCAGCCAGCCCGCCAGACACAGGCTGGCCAGCAATGCGCGCCAAAAGACGGCCTCCAGGGGCGTGAGTCCATAGTGTCCGATGATGACATGGTAAAAGAGTCCCAGCACGCCCCACAGGCCGGCGCCCAGTGTCACCAGGCCATAGCCAGTCAGCATCTCTACGACCCCAGGCCCCAGAGAAGCGAGACTCTTGATCCGTGGCGTTCGGGCACGAGTCATGGGCAAAACTCCCTGCGGATATCAATGGGCGCACAGGCTGCGAGTCTAGCACAGACATGATTGTTGAGCAATCAGCAAGGAGGCGTGGAAACAGCTCACGTGCGAGATATTTTCTATAAAATGTGTTGACAAGATCAATTTTGGAGCAGTAGAATAGCCATGAGCTCTTGCAGCCATCAGTGAGTGACACAGTGTGAAGGGAGGGACTTGTGTTCACACTACGCGTACGCCACCTCGTCATGATGCTCCTCGCGTTCGCTGCTCTGTTCGTTCTGGGCGCCGGCGGCTCGGACCCGGCCCACGCAGCCATAGGGAATCGGGGCATTCCGGTGCGCTGCTTTACGCCGGGCGCGGGAGTTGCTGCTGGCGGCTCGGCCTTTATGACCTGTTTTGCTGCGGATGGCACGCCGTTCTCTGGCAACCAGCGGGTGCCTGCAGGGTACTATTTGCTGGTTACGGACGTGATCGTAACGCCAAGATCTGGCACGGCTACATCGGGCGTGACCGAAGTATCGGTCTTTGACGCATATGGCACCACATCGCGGCAGTCGCAGTTCTTTCTGCGCTCGACCACCACAGGCAGCTACGCGCACACCTTTGCTGTACCTTATCTGGTGCTCCAGGCAGATCATCGTCTGGAGATCGCTGCCGCCGGTATTAACCCCTTTTCGGTGGATGTGAGAGTAACGGGCCTGCTAACCAATCATGTCGCGTATCTGCCCGTGGCCATAGGGCAATAGCATCGAATTGGGTGTCGCGTGTCGCCTCGAAAGGCGCATCTAGCGCACATTGGGGGCCAGATCGGGGGCAAAGCGCTCCAAGTCCTGCCGGAGCTGGAGCAGCGCCACATCCCGCGCTTTGGCCTCCAGCATGATGTCAAAGGGGCGCAGAGCAAGGGCCGGGTGCAGCCAATCGGCAAACTCGTAGGGTACGACGAAATCAGCATGCTCGTTCCAGTTGGGCGTCTTGATCCGAGTCGAGCCCTCGATCCGGCGCATCTCACTGCGCGCCGAGCAAAAATGCACCTTGGGGCGCACGCCGGCTGGCCATGTACCCAGGGAGTAGGTCAGCGCCTCTTCCAGGCCGACGCCCTCGGGGTTCCAGACGCGATGATGCAAATAGTCGAACACCAGAGGCACGCCACACACCTCGTGGATCCAGCGCACGTCGGCATGGCCAAAGCGCCGGTCGTCCTGCTCCAGCGCTAGGCGTCCCCGAATTGCATCAGGCAGGGCCTCATAGCGCTGTGCGAACCGTTGTCGTGCTGTTGCGTGGTTGTCATAGACACCACCCACATGCAGCACCACATTGCCCTCTGCGCCCAAGCCCAGCGCATCCAGCAGGGTGGTGTGGGCCACCAGCGAACGGATCGAGCTGTCGACCTGCTCCTCGTTCACGGCGTTCAACACCAGGCTATAAGGGTGAAAGGTGAGGCGCAGGCCCAGCTCGGCGATCAGTTCGGCCAGTTGCTCGATCTGGGCCTCGCACTCGTTCAATTGCTGCGCCAGCGCGGCGCCATCTTCATGCAGCGTTCGGGGGATCACCTGAGACGACATCCGGTAAAAGGCGATCTGGTTCGTCGCCAGGTAGAGTACGATGTCGCGCAGATAGGCCAGGTTGACGCTCAGATGGCGCTCTTGATTATGGCCACGGGCATCATGAGAGGGAAGATCTGATGAGCCATAGACCCGAATGGAGAATCCGAGTCTATGGCTCACTGTGGGTTGTTGGACCGTATCGGTCGGCATGACGCCTCTAACGCAGGGGTGGCTCGCCCTGAATGCTCTCGACGAACTCGACCGCATCGTGAACATCATCTGCCTCGCCCAGGAGGACCAGCCGCAGGCCGCCTTCCGCCCCGGCCAGACCGCCCGCCGCTGTGGGAACGGCATCCACGCCAAAGAGTAGGCCCAGGGCCTCGATCTCGGTAAAGATTTCTCCGAATACAGGCCACAGGCTGAGGACCGAGCCCAGCTGCTCATCCTCCGAGGCCACCAGGGCAGCGGTTTCGATGATATCAAAGGGCACTTCTTTTTCGAGCCCAATGGGAATCAAGAACCGCAGCTTTTTACCATAAATGGGCCCAATGGCGCCGCCGACGGTGCCCCCCGTAGGATTGCCAATACTGATGCCCGCCACGCCGGCCTCATAGTTGAGGGCATTGGCGCCCTTGATGTAGACATCGCCGGTCTTTATCTCGGCCAAGGCTGAGAATCGGTCCAGGTCAGGGTTGGGCTCGCCATTCACCAGGACCAGATCGGGCATCATCTCGACATTCCAGCTCGGCCTGTCTTTGGCGGGAAAGGTGCGCCCTGAGAGATAGGCCCGCTTGTCGATCTCGACGCCCATCAACTCTTCATAGATATAGGCGTTGGTGCTGCCGCTGGGCAGGACGATGATCCCCTCTTGCAGCTTTTCCTGGATGAACCGCAGTGCCACGATCCCCTTGGCGATCAGACGCTTGGACTCGGATACGGTCAGTACGACTTCGGCTTTCATAGTACTTCCTTTCTCTATTCCACGGTTACCAGATCACGCAACCCTGCATGGATGGCTTCGCCGATTCCCGAGACCCGCATGATCTCCTCAACGCTGGCAAAGGGGCCCTGCGCCTCGCGGTCGGTCACGATCCGCTGGGCCAGCACGGGGCCGATCCCCGGCAGGCGCTCCAGTTCGGCGGCCGAGGCCGTGTTCAGGTTGATCAGGCCTGATACACTCACCGGACCCGTACTGCTTTCGCCGCTCCTGACATCCTCAGCCGGCGGCATGGGCGTCAGGGTGGGACTGGGCCTGGCGTCCAGGAAGGGAACCCGTAACTGCTGCCCATCGCTGATGCGATCGGCCAGGTTCACTCCTTCCGGATCGGCCTCGGCGCTCATGCCGCCCGCGGCCAATACGGCATCGACGATGCGGGCATCCTGCCCCAGCACATAGACACCCGGGTCTACCACAGCCCCCACCACGTGTACCCGGACCGTGCGGGTAGGCTCGGGCGTGGGCGCCGTCACGCATATCTGAGCCGTTGGCGTCACAAGTTGGATCGGCTCTGGCTGCGGCTGGCGCTCGGCAAAGGTGTACATGCCAAACACCGATGCCAGCGCCAGGGTCAGGTATATGTGGCTACGATACCGCTGCAAGAGCTGGAGGCTCATGATGGCTATACGCCCCCCTTGGACTCCTATCAACTATTGCCCTTGTTCTCTGCTTGGATGTACCTCTGCGATGACATTCCGCTCGCTATAGTTATCCAAGCCGCCCGAAAAAGCTCAATCGTCCTGATCCCCATACCGGCAGGTGATCTCGTACAGCACCTCATAGCCAAAGGAAAGGCTCTCGAGCCAGATGCCCTCGTCTACGGCATGGGCCCCGCCGGCTGTCAGGCCCTCGGGCAGTGGCTTGGCGGGGATGAATCCGTACACCGGCACCCCCCGAGGGATCAGATGTTTGGCATCCGTAGAGCCGGCGCATTGCCAGGGAATCACCATAGCGCCGTTGGCGTGCTCGGCGATCACGCTGCGGATGACGTCCATGATGGGCGCATCAGCCGGTGACTCGAGACCCGGCGAATACTGGTTCTCGTGCAGCGCAACGACGATCTCTCCTCCCACGATCTCTTGCTGGCGGGCGATGAAGCCCTGCTGTGTCTCGCCCGGGAGTATGCGCCCATCCAGGTAGGCCTGGGCCACAGAGGGGATGACATTGATGCGATCCAGATGGCCGGCCTCCAAGATCGTGGGCGACACAGTGTCATAAAAGAGAGCCCGGTTTCGTGCGGCGCTCTCGGCAGAGAATCCCGTCTCGCTCAGGGCCTCTTCGATCCGCCCCTTGGCGAGTAGCCTGGTCACCTTTTGCCCTCGCGCGGCGGAATGCGTCTCGGCGATGGTCACCAGCGCCCGCCTCATGGTCTCGATGACGCGGCCGCCCAGATGGCCATCTCCCAGGCGCGTCAGCGCCCGAGCCAACTGCCAGGTAGCCAGATCCTGACGTGGCTGCGACGCATGGCCTGCAGCAGAGCGGGCGCTCCATACTGTGCGGCAGACGCCCTTTTCCGCCGTCTGGCAGGTATAAAAGTACCGGTCGCCCACCTTCATGGGGCTGCCCGCACCCTCGTTCAACGCACAAGCCACCTCCAGGAGCTCGGGCCTGTTGCGGGCCAGCCACCCCATACCATAGGTGCCGCCCTTTTCCTCGTCGGCGGTGGCGGCCAGGATAATATCGCGCTTGAGCGTGCGGCCCTCTCGGGCCAGGGTCAACAGGATCATGGTGGCCATGGCCACCATCTGCTTGTTGTCGGTCGAGCCGCGCCCCCACAGGCAACCATCCTGGATGACACCGTCAAAGGGCGGGTGGGTCCAATCCTCGGCATCGGCGGCCACCACGTCCAGGTGGCCCATGAGCATGAATGGTTTGGCCTCGCCCGAGCCACGCAGCCGGGCGAGCAGGTTCCCGCGCCCTGGGGCAGGCTCGATGATCTGCGTTTCGATCCCCGCCGGCTCCAGCAGCTCGGCCAGATAGCGCACACACTCCATCTCGTTGCCGGGAGGATTTGTCGTGTCCATGCGCACCAGGCGCTGGAGGATATCCGTCACTTGGAGGTCGGCCTGTGCGCCCATCAATGTCTCTTCTCCTCGCTGCTATACTGTGGGCGCAGGGTAACACAACAGACATGACCGCGCAAGGCCCCGTCGCCCCCTTTTTGTGGCTCTCGTGGGGGATGTTATAATGCTCCGGTAGTGGTCGAAAACGCTCCAACCGCGCCAGAGGGACGCAGATTCATGTTTCTAGAGCCCAGACGAGGTAGAGGGCGGCCGGCGCTATGGCCCTGGGTCCTTTCCGTTATCATCGCCTTTGGCTTTGCGTGGTACCTCTACTCGCAGCAGACGGACATCATGGAGACGGTGCGTGGCCCGTTGCCCACCCCAACGCCCACAGAGATCAGCGCCGCGCAGCATCTGGCCTATGGTGATCGCCTCTTGGAGCGTGGTCAGTATAGCGAGGCGATGGCGGCCTATCGACGGGCGACCGAGCTAGACCCCACTCTCTCCAGCGCCTATGCCCGGTGGGCCAAGATTCTGGTGTTGCGCCACCGTCCTGCCGAAGCCACCGAGCTGGCCAGGCGCGCCATAGAGACCGACGCGCAATCGCCCGAGGCCCACACTATTCTGGGATTCGCCCTCGATTGGAGCGGGAATGTGACCGAGGCCATCGCCTCTTGTTTGCGGGCCACCAATCTGGCGCCCGACTATGCCCCAGGGTATGCATGCCTGGCAGAGGCCTATGGCGCTCAGGGGCGGCCAACCGATGCGCTGCGGGCTGCAGAAAAGGGCATTGAGCTCGACCCGAGCGATTACATGGTGCGGCGCTCCCTGGGCTATGTCTACGAGCTGCAGGGGCGCTATAACGATGCCATTCGCGAGTATAAGGCCGCTCTGGAGCTGAACCCAAATCAGGCTTTTCTCTATATCGATATCGGCCGCAACTATCGTGTTTTGCGCAATACAGAGCAATCCACACAATATTTCGAGTTGGCCTCCCAAGCAGACCCTGGCGAGTCCTATGTGTATGCACAACTTGGGTGGAACTATTTCGCGTTGGGGATGTATCATTCGGCTGTGGCCGAGCTGCGCAAGGCCGTTGAGATCGATCCCGAGTATGGACGGGGATATGGCCAGCTCGCGACCGCGTATTATTTCATGCGCAACTATGAGGATGCCATTCCAGAGTATCTGCGCGCTATCGAGCTGGTTGGGCCGAGAGAAGAGTATTACTATGGCCTTGGGTTCAGTTATGCCTTTGTTGGCCAATGCGACGAGGGGCTGCCATACTTTGAAAAGGCGCTCGAGATCAACCCCAACTCGCAGATAGCGCAGCAAGGGCTCGACTATTGTCGTTAGGGAGGTTACTTGATGTCGCATAGGCCCAACAGGAATACCAAGATCCTTCTATGGGTGATCAGTATTCTGGTGATCGGTAGTATGGTATGTGGCTCGCTGGCCTTGATCTTTGGGCCAGGCGATCCTCTTGGCATGGTGCCTGCCATCGAGCAGGTGGTTGCCTTTCTCTGATCCATTCTTGTGCATATAGATCGGTGGTCCATTGGCTTTTGCTGATGGGACCGATTCCGTGCGATAGAGGAATACGATGTTTTTCGATCAAGCAACGATCTCGGTCCGTGCGGGTGATGGTGGCGATGGCTCGATCAGCTTTCGTCGCGAAAAGTACGTGCCCTTTGGCGGCCCCGATGGTGGTCACGGGGGGCGCGGCGGCAGCGTATTTCTGCGCGTAAACGATCAGCTCAATACGCTGATGGCCTTTAACCGGCAGCGTCACTTTGAGGCCGAAAAGGGGCAGCAGGGGTCTGGCAATCGCCGGAGGGGCCGCAGCGGCGATGATCTGTACATCGATGTCCCTCTGGGCACCGTGGTCAGGGATGTGGAAACAGGCGAGATCATGGGGGATCTGAGCGTTCCTGGGCAGGTGCTCCTGGTGGCCAAGGGGGGGCGCGGCGGACGCGGCAACGAGGCCTTCAAGACGCCTACCCGGCAGGCGCCGCAGGTGGCCGAAAAGGGCGCCCCGGGCGAAGAGCGCCGCATCGAGCTGGAGCTCAAGCTCATCGCCGATGTGGGCCTCTTGGGCAAGCCCAACGCGGGCAAGTCTACCCTGCTCTCGCGGGTCAGCGCCGCACGCCCCAAGATCGCTGACTATCCCTTTACCACCCTCGAGCCCTACCTGGGCGTGGTCGAGATCGATCAGCGCACCTTTGTCATGGCCGACATCCCCGGCCTGATTGAGGGCGCCCATGCAGGCGCCGGGTTGGGGCTACAGTTCTTGCGCCATGTGGAGCGCACCCGGCTGCTCATTCATCTTTTGGATGGCGCCAGCCTCGATCCTGCCAGTGACTATCTCGCCATCAATAACGAGATCGCCCTCTACTCTCCCGAGCTGGCCGAAAAGCCCCAGATCGTGGCGCTGAACAAGGCTGACCTCCCCGATGTGGACGTGATGCGCGATCTCTTGCTGGAGGAGTTGGGCCTGGATGAGATGCATGTCATCTCTGCCGTGACGGGTGAGGGCGTACAAGGCCTATTGCGGATCATTGCCGATCGACTAGAGTCTCTGCCCATACAAGAGCCCACTGCGGACCTATATGTGTTTCGGCCCCACGAGCGAGGTGAGGATACCTCCTTTACCGTCACCAGGGTTGAAGAGGGCCTCTATCGCCTGTCGGGCCAGGAGATCGAGCGCCTGGCCGCCATGACTCCCTGGACGGTCCCCGAGGCTGTGGAACGCTTTGACCGCATTCTCGCGGCCCGGGGCATCACTCGCAAGTTGGATGAGATGGGCGTCGAGTTGGGCGATACGGTGCTCATTGGTGACGTTGAGCTGGAATGGCAATGAGCACAGAGATGACGCTATCCGCCGATTCCGAACCAAAACGCATCGGCGTGCTGGGTGGCACGTTCGACCCCATTCATATCGGGCACCTGATCATCGCCGACGAGGTGCGGCATCAGTTGGCATTGGATCGGGTGGTGTTCGTGCCAGCCAGGGTTTCCCCTCTCAAGCAAGATGATGGCACCCGCTTTGTGCAGGAGCAGCGCTTTGAGATGGTGCGGCGGGCCATCGAGGGCAACCCGGCCTTTGCTGTGTCTCGTGTCGATCTGGATCGGGAGCCACCCTCGTACACGGTAGATACGTTGCGCCTGCTCAGGCAGAAACTGGGTGATCAGCATAGCTACTGGTTCATCATGGGGGCTGATTCGCTGGCTCTCTTGTCGCACTGGCGCAATCCCAAAGGGCTGTTGCAGATGGCGCGCCTGGCTGTGGTCAGTCGCCCGGAGCATGAGTTGGATCTCGGCTCGCTGGAGGAACGCATTCCGGGGCTCGGCTCGGCGACAGACATGATCCCGGGCCTGCAGATCGGCATCTCGTCCAGCGAGATTCGCGACCGCATCAACCAGGGGCTGCCCGTTCGCTATCAGGTGCCAAAAGCTGTCTGGGAATGCCTCTCCGCCTATGCCCTTGCGCCGCAAGAATAGGGACCCTTGTATCATGGTATCTTGTCTGCATAGGGATCAAGGGCACCCGTGATGGCACATCGTCTGATGATCAGCATCTCTAGCTTTAGTCTTTATCCTCTGCCATTGCGAGCATCCTTGCCGTTGATCGCCGCAGCCGGATTGGATGGCATCGAGCTGATGGCTCCGCCCGTAGTGCGCTCCAATACCGCACAGCACTTGGCCAAGCTCGTTCGCGCCCATGGCGTCAAGATTCTCACCGTGCACCAGACGCTGTTTGGCTATGGACCGCTATTGCCTTTGGTCCGTCGGGCTACCGATGCCGTGGAGCTGGCCGTGAGCCTCGGCGCACCTTGTGTCGTCGTGCATAGCCCTCATGTGCCCGATTGGTCGCACCCGGAAGCGGCGCGCTGGCTCGATATGATGCAGCCGCTGCAGGCACAGGCCGACGCCGCGGGTTGTGTTATTAGTGTCGAAAACGTAGACCGGAATCCCACGGAGGATACTCCGATCGTGCTGGGAGCGATGGAGGATCTATCAGACTTTGCTGCACAAAGGGGGCTCGGTATTACACTGGATACCTGCCATGCCATGCGCAATGGGGGGGATCTGCTGGCCGGATATGAGACGCTCCGCCGTCAGATGGTCAACGTGCATCTGAGCGATCGACGTAGTATTGGCGCTGGCGAACGGTTCTTTTTGGCCCGCACGCTGCTGGCCAATCATCGCCTGCCGGGCCAGGGCCAGGCGCCGTTGACGCCCTTTTTGGCGCGACTGGCCGCCGATGCCTATGCGGGGCCAGTTACTATAGAGGTGAACCCCTGGTTGCTGCGAACCTGGTCGCGCGATCGGTGCCGCCGAATCCTGGAGCAAGTAGTCGCCTACATCCGGCAAGCAGAGGCACGCGCTGAGCATGAACTCGCATAGACGGCCACCCGCTGGCGGGATAGCTTTAATCCGATGCGATGATTGGTCTCTACTTGGTTGGCCTCGACTTGCCCGCCCACGCCATCTGACCTATGCTTGATGGGCTGGCTACACGCCACAATCCGATGCCATGTAAAGGAGATGAATCATGCCCGATGCTCTGCCTCAACTGAACCCCTCGCCCCGCCTCCTGTTGGGCCCCGGCCCCAGCCAGATCGCGCCCCGCGTCCTGCAGGCCTGCGCCACGCCCCTCCTGGGCTATCTCGACCCCGAATATATCCAGATGATGGACGACGTGCAGGTGCTCTTGCGCGAGGTGTTCGAGACCGAGAACGAATGGACCTTTTGCGTGCCCGGCACTGGTATGGCGGGCATGGAAGCGGCGCTCATCAACGTGCTGGAACCGGGCGATCCGGTGTTGATCTGCGTGGCGGGCGTCTTTGGCGATCGGATGGCCAACGTGGCCGAGCGCTGTGGCGCCGAGGTCACCCGCGTCGACGTCCCATGGGGCACCGCCGTGCCAGCGGAAAAGGTGCACGAGGCACTACAGTCGGTGCAGCCCAAGCTGGTCGGCATCGTGCATGCCGAGACCTCCACAGGCGTGCTGCAGCCGCTGAGCGAGATCGGCGCGCTGGCCCACGAGGCAGGCGCCCTCTTTCTGGTGGACTGCGTCACCTCCCTGGGCGGTGTGCCCGTTGGCGTGGATGCCCATGGCATCGATATCGCCTACAGCGGCACTCAAAAGTGCCTGGGGGCGCCACCCAGCCTGGCGCCGATCACCTTTAGCCCGTCGGCCGTCGAGGCCTTTCAGGCGCGCAAGACACCGGTGCAGAGCTTTTACCTGGATATCGGCCAGATCTGGCGCTATTGGGGTTCCGAGCGTGCCTATCATCAGACCGGCATGATCAACATGACCTATGCCCTGCGCGAGGCCCTGGTGATGATTCACGAAGAGGGGCTGGAGGCACGTTTTGCCCGGCATCGACGCAACCAGCAGGCGCTCCTCTCGGGCGCGCAGGCCATGGGGCTGGAGCCCGCCGTCGAGGATCCTGCCGCACGTCTGCCCTCGCTGACCACCCTGCGCATCCCGGAGGGCATCAACGAGGCGGCTGTGAGGGGGAGCCTGCTCAACGACTATGGCATCGAGATCGGTGGGGGCCTGGGCCAGCTTGCCGGCAAGGTCTGGCGTGTGGGCTTGATGGGCTATGCCTCCCAGCGCTCGAGCGTCATGCTGCTGCTGGCTGCCCTGGGCGACCTGCTCAAGAATGAGCGTGTGGACGAGGGGCTGGCTGCGGCCGCTGCTTTATATGACTAGATTCCAACAAGGAGGCTGACTTTGCGCCTCAAACTGATTTCCTGTGAGGTGTTGGCTCGCCAGGTCTACTATGTGGCGGCGCTAGCACCTCACGTGGTAGACATCGAACTGATCGACAAGGGCCTGCACAACGAGCCTGACGATCTGCGCCAGCAGTTGCAGGCCAGCATCGACGCCGTGCCGGCAGAGCGATATGACGCCATCCTGCTGGGCTATGGCCTGTGCAGCAACTCTATCGCCGGGCTGGTTTCGCAAGAGCTCCCCCTGGTGGCGCCCCGCACCCACGATTGCATCGCCCTGTTTCTGGGCTCGGCCGAGCGCTATGCCGACGAGTTTCGAGAGACGCCCGGCACCTACTGGTATGTCGCTGACTATATCGAGCGCGGCAGTGACGACGCGGGCCAGAACGTGGCGCTGGGCTCGATGGGTGACGAGGACTCGATGCAGGCCACCTATGAAGAGTATGTGGCCAAGTACGGCCAGGACAATGCCGATTATCTCATGGAGGTGATGGGCGCCTGGCAAAAGCACTATAGCAGGGCCGCGTACGTCGAGAACACCGACATGCCCCTGCCTGACTATCAAGACCAGGTGCGCGAGATCGCAGGGCGGCGCTCGTGGCGCTTTGAGGAACTGGCGGGGAGCCTGCTCCTGGTGCGCGACCTGATCGAGGGCCGCTGGGACCCGGAGCGCTTCCTGGTGGCGCCACCAGGCCACATGATCGTGGCAACCAACGACGCCCGTATATTGGATAGCGTCCCGGCTGATCTGCCCCAGGCATAGCTTGCGGCGTCTTGGACGGGCATGTAGAATGGAATAGAGTGCGCAGTCGCGCCGCATGATCCATGACGCAACCAGACAGGAGTGATAGCGATGCCCAAGAATATCGACCCCGCACTGCGTGAGCTCGCAGCCAATACAATCCGGATGCTGGCCGCTGATGCCGTCGAAGAGGCACAGTCGGGACATCCGGGTCTGCCCATGGGGGCGGCGGACTATGCTTTGGCCCTGTGGCTGGAGCATCTGCGTTTCAATCCCCTGGACCCCCACTGGCCCAACCGTGATCGCTTTCTCCTCTCGGCAGGCCATGGCTCTATGCTGCTCTACAGCCTGCTGCATCTCTTTGGCTATGACATGCCGATGGAAGAGATCAAGAACTTTCGCCAGTTCGGGAGCCGCACGCCCGGCCACCCCGAGTGCGAATGCGCGCCCGGCATCGAGACGACCACCGGCCCCCTGGGCCAGGGGTTTGCCAACGGCGTCGGCGTGGCCATTGCCGGCAAGATGACGGCGGCCCGCTTTAACACAGCGGAACACCCGATCTTTGGCCATAATGTCTATGGCGTCGTCAGTGATGGCGATCTCATGGAGGGGATTGCCTCGGAGGCCGCCTCGCTGGCGGGCCATCTTGGCCTGGGCAACCTGATCTATTTCTACGACGATAACAAGACCACCATCGAAGGTCATACCGACCTGGCCTTTACCGAGGATCCGGGCAAGCGATTCGAGGCCTACCACTGGCAGGTGCTGCGCATCGATGGGCATAATCCCGATGAGGCCAACGAGGCCCTGGAGCAGGCCAAGGCAGAGACAGAGCGCCCCACCTTGATCATGGCACGGACGCATATCGGCTATGGCAGCCCAGGCAAGCAGGACTCGGCCAGCGCTCACGGTGAGCCGCTAGGCGCCAAGGAGCTGCAGGCCACCAAGGAGAACCTGGGCTGGCCTGAGGCGCCCCGTTTCCTCATCCCCGACGAGGTGGCGGACCTGTGCTCCCAGCGCGTCGAGGAGCTGCAGGAGGCCTATGCCGACTGGCAGCATCGCTACGAGGCATGGCGCGAGGCAAACCCCGAGTTGGCCGCCACCTATGATGCTTATATGACCAAGGCCCTGCCAGAGGACCTGGAGCAGCAGCTCCTGGATGTGGTGCCGACCAAGGACCAGGCTACACGCCGCTTGAGTGGTGAGGTGATCCAGCATCTGGCCGAGATCGTGCCGAACCTGGTGGGCGGCTCGGCCGACCTGGCGCCCTCTACCTCGACCCTGATGAAAGAGTACGACTCGATCGCGCGGAATGAATTTGGGGGGCGTAATTTCCATTTCGGCGTGCGCGAGCATGCAATGACGGGCATCCTCAGTGGGATCTCGGCCTATGGCGGGTTCATCCCCTTTGGCGCAACCTTTTTGGTGTTTGCCGACTATCTGCGTCCCTCCTTGCGTCTGGCCAACATCATGGACAACCACGTGATCTATGTCTTTACCCATGATAGCATCTTTGTGGGTGAGGATGGCCCGACCCACGAGCCTGTGGAGCACCTGGCCTCGCTGCGGAGCATCCCCGGCATGACGGTCTTTCGGCCCGCTGATGGCCCCGAGGTGGCGGCTGCCTGGGCCTATGCCCTGCGCCATCGTCACGGTCCGACGGCCCTCATATTTACGCGTCAGGAGGTGCCGGCCATCCAGCGCAGAAGGCCGTTCGACTGGCAAGAGTTCAACCGCGGCGCCTATATCGTAGCCGATACGCCCGGGCGTGATCCCGAGCTGGTGCTGGTGGCCACCGGTTCCGAGCTGCAGTTTGCCATCGCCGCCAAAGAGCCCCTGACAGATCATGGCTACTCGGTCCGCGTCGTGTCCATGCCCTCGCAGGAGCTGTTCCTGCAGCAGGACAAGGCCTTCCGTGATAGCCTGATCCCCCGCAACGCCCGGGCCGTGGTGATCGAGGCGGGCGTGCGCTATGGCTGGGCCCAGGTGGTGGGCCGCGACGCCCTGTTCATCACCCAGGATACCTTTGGGCATTCGGCTCCTTATAAGGTGATCATGGAAGAGCTGGGCTGGACGGACGAGCAGGTGACCCAGCGCATCCTGGAGTGGCTGCACGAGGACTGACCCCTTACGTCCCACGGACGGCCCCGCCGCATGTGCACGCAACTGCGTGCGCCCGCGGCGGGGTCGTTTGTTGTCGCTGATGCGTGCTGAGGGGGCCCCTACAGGACCCAACGTATGGGGGTAGCCTCCCGTGGCTACTCGCCCGTGGCTAGCCCAGGATGACTTCCATCTGCCCTCAGGGCCACACGACGAGGGGGTGCGTTCCCAGGCCCAGGGTCAGGCGCGCCCAGAAAAAGATTCCGGTGGCCAGGAGGATGCCGACAGTCAGAGCCCAGTCCAGAGGCCGAAAGCGGAGCTGATGCAGGTAGGTGCGATAGGGCAACGCCCCCAGTGCACGGGATTCCAGCGCATAGGAGACATGCTGGGTGGTGCGCAGGGAAGAGATGAGCATGGCGACCGTGATGGGGATATAGGCCTTGGCGCGCCGAACCGGGCCACCCTGTGTCAGGTCCAGGGCGCGGGCCTGCTGCGCCTCAGAGATGGTGCGAAATGCGCTTCCCATGGTAGGAAGATAGCGCAACGCCATGGCCAGGGTGAGGCCCCAGGTATAGGGTAGTCCAAGGGCCACCAATCCCAGCACGAGCTCGACCTGATCGGTGGTAAAGAGCCAGAGAAAGACGACAAAAGCCAGGGCAGCGATTCGTAGCCCGATGGCCAGGCCCTGGGCCAGGTTATAGGCGGAGAGACTCACAAACCACCAGACGAGCCAGGGCTCCTCGGGTGTGGGGTTCAGGAGCGCCCACAGGATGGCGATCAGCAGCACCGTGGGCAGGGTCACCCGCCAGATCCAGACGACGCGCTCGCGCCGGATGCCGGCGCCTAGCAGCAGCCCATGCACGCCGGCCAGCGCCAGCAGAATCAGCCACAGATTCTGTATGGTCAACAGAGCGGCTGAGGCGCACACCGTCAGGAGGAGCTTGACGCGCGGATCGGCGCGGTGGAGCGGCGATTGCCCGGGCTGGTACAGGTCATACGTCAGGCTCATGGGTGGGCCTCACGGATGCGACCATAGGCCTGGCAAAACGACTCGATCGTCAGCGTATGGCCGGGCATGCCCAGATCGGCCAGGCGCTGGGCCAGGGCCGTCACAGGAGGCGGCGCCAGTGACGCGCGGGCCAACGCCGCATGCTCCTGAAAAACCTCCTCGGGAGTCCCTTGCACCAGAATGCGCCCCTCGTCCATCACCACGACTTCCCGGCAGTGGGTAGCCACGAGCTGCATATCGTGGCTCACCAGCACGATGGTGTGGCCCTCGGCGTGCATGGCGTCCACCCGGCGCATCAACTCATCGGCGCTGCGCCGATCCAGCCCGGCGGTGGGCTCGTCCAGGATCAGGATCTGGGGGCGCATGACATAGACCGCCGCAATCGACACCTTGCGTCGCAGGCCATAGCCCAGCACAGCTGGCGGCACATCGGCATAGGGGCCCAGCGCAAAGGCGTCCAGGGCATCCTGGATGCGCTCCTGCACCAGATCATCGCTCAGCCCCAGATTGCGGGGCCCAAAGGCGATCTCTTCCCGGGTGGTGGCGCAAAAGATCTGGTGGTCGGGGTTCTGGAACACATAGCCCACCGAATGAGCCATCTGGCCCACGCTGGCCTGGCGTGTATCCATGCCGAAAACCAGCACGTGCCCCTCTGTGGGCTTGAGCAGGCCGTTGAAATGCTTGACCAGCGTGGTCTTGCCCGATCCATTCTGCCCAATAACGCCCAGATAGGCATTATTCGCGATCTCTAGATCGACGCCCTCCAGGGCGGGCAGCTCTGGATCGTAGCGGTAGACCAGGCCCTGGACGGCGATGGCAGGCTGCGTGGTCACGGTTGTGGCTCCCACTCGGCGCGCAGCGCGGCCTCTGCCTCATTGAGGAGCATGAAACGCGTGCTCACGCCGTAGCATCGCTCGAGGGCCACCGACAGCTCGGCCAACTGTGGCGCTGATACTCCCACCGCCTCCATCTGATCCAGCGCGTAGAAGAGCTCGGCAGGCGGCCCCTCGGCCACGATGCGGCCCTCGGCCAGGAGGGCCAGCCGGTCGGCAAAGGCGGCCACATGCTCGGGGTCCTGGCTGACCATGACGATGGTCATGTCCTGGTCGTTGCGGAGCTGTTCGATCACGCGAAACACCTCGAGACGCCCCAGCGGGTCCAGCGCTGCCGTGGGTTCGTCCAGGATGAGGATCTGCGGCAGCATGGCCAAAGCCGCAGCGATGGCTACCCGCTGCTTTTGCCCGCCCGAGAGCCTGGTGGGGGCACGCTCGCGGCTCGCCTCCATGCTTACCACATCCAGCGCCCAAGACACGCGCTCGGCGATTTCGGCCCGAGGCAGGCCCAGGTTCTCCGGGCCAAAGGCGACCTCGGCCTCGACGGTGGCGGAAAAGAGTTGGCTCTCGGGGTCCTGGTAGACGATGCCCACGTGGCGGGCCAGTTGGGGTACGGGCGTATGCCGCGCATTGTGGCCCAGCACCGTGACGCTACCCCCGATCACGCCGCCGGTGGATTGGGGCACGATGCCGTTGAGGGCCAGGCACAGGGTGGTCTTGCCCACGCCGGTCGGCCCCATGAGCGCGACAAACTCGCCTCGCGCCACATCGAGATCCACGCCACGCAGCACCAGCTCGGCCTCGCGACCGGGTAAGGAGGGCGGATAGCGGTAGCGCAGGCCCCTGACGGCGATGACGGGCGGTTCGGCCACTAGAAAGGAGGCTCGTCCTCGGTCCAGCTGGCAGGTCGCCCAATCTGGTCCAGAGGCGGATAGGCTCGACGCACAGCATAGAACAACGGAATGCCCACCACGGCGCCCGCCGCGGCCTGCACCAGATTGATGGGTACCTCTACGAGAGGGACAGCCCAATCACCGATGAGGATCAGCGCTGCGCCCAGGTAATAGATCCCGACCATCACCAATGAGGCGAGCACCCAGCCCAGCAAGATTCCGGGAAGTGTGCGGCGACGTCCGAAATAGCCAATGAGCAAGCCATAGAGGCCATGGGCCAAGAACGAGATCCCGGCCCACTGGGCATAGCCGCCAACAACGTCAGCCAGCGCTGTGCCGAGCCCGCCGGCGATGAGCCCGACCCACGGGCCAAAGGCCAATCCCGCAAAGGTGATGGCGACACTCGAAAAGTTGAAATAGCCTTGTGTGGCCGGTATGGGAACGCGAACGAGCAATGTGAATACGGCGGTTACCGCAATCATGACGGCTGCCAGAGCGATCAGACCGGCAGATAGGCCCCTGCCACCAGAAGGGCCTTGTTGTCTCTCCATGGCTTTTTTCTCCTCCCTCGATTCTATGGGCGCTAGGTTGCGGCCTGCGCCGCATCCTCTACCTCAGCCCCAGGACGCAGAATGAGTTGCATAGCTGGGCTGAAAACATGGGTTCGGACAAGGAACATGCTGATCAGCGTGCTGAGGCCCGAGCCCGAAAAGAGCATGGCCAGCACGACGAACTGATACAGAGCCGCATAGATCGGGTCGGTGCCCGCCAGGATCATGCCCGTCATTAGCCCCGGAATCCAGACGATGCCCAGCGAGCGCAACGAGTTGAGCTGCGGGATCAGCCCGGCCTCTGTGGCGGCCTGCACATGAGGGCGTACCGCCGTCCGAGGATCGGCCCCCAACGCCAGCGCAGCATCGATCTCGCCGACATGCGACTCGATCTCGGACTGAAAGCGATCCAGCGATAACGCCACCGTGTTCATGGCGTTGGCGATAATCATGCTACCCACCGGAATCACCGCGCCCATTTCCCAATCGATGACCCCCAAGATCGTCATGGTGACGATCAGGAGCCCCGATCCGATGCCGATGCCCCGAAAACAGACCCACCACACCCGAGCGATTGCCTTGGATCGGCGCGCGGCGATAGAGGAGCCGGCAAGCTGCATGGCGAGCAGCACCGGCACCGCCGCCCACAATGGCTGATCCAGCAGTAGAAACAGCACTGATCCCATGGCCAGGACCTGCACGATGCCACGCAGCAGGGCAAAGCCGGTCTCTTGGGCCATATGGATATTCTGCCGCCGGGCATATAGAATGACCCCCAGGGCCAGTACCACGGTGATAAGGGCCTGGGCCGCGCCCAGTTGCAGGTCGGTGGCAAAGAGGTCAGTCAGCATTCAGCACCTCCTTTGCCGGGCCCATGGCAATCAATCTTCCCTCGCGGATCAGCATCGCGCGCTCGGCCATGCGCCGGGCCTGTTCCATATTGTGGGTCACAATAAGGCAGGTCAGTTGCTGCGCCGTAATGATCTCGCGAATCAGTTCCTCGACTTCTTGCTCGGCTGCGCGATCCAACGCCGACGTGGGCTCGTCCAGCAGCAGCACCTCGGGGTCATTGGCCAGCGTACGCGCCAGTGAGACACGTTGCGCTTCTCCCACAGACAGGTTGCTGATATCGCGTGCGGCGTACCCCCCCAGGCTCACTCGCTCGAGGAGTTCACTGATCTCGGAATCGCCCAATTGTTGGCCCCGCTGGGCAGGCCCAAAGCGGATATTCTCTGCCACGGTGCCTGGAAACAGATACGGGAGCTGCATCACCATGCCCAATCGACGTCGAAGCTCCTGTGGCGCGATCTCTGTATAATCCTGGCCCTCGAGATAGACCTTGCCCGATGTAGGCTCGGTCAGGCGATTGAGCAGGCGCAGAAAGGATGACTTGCCGGCGCCACTTGGACCGGCCACAGCCACTATGTCACCGCGAGAGACCTCGACGCTGATCTCCTCTACGATCTGCTGGCCGTTCCTCTGCCAGGACAATTCCTCGGTTCTTAGATAAACAAAACCCTGATTCTGCTTCATGGTTACGGCCTCTGTCTCTGATTTATGCTTCATCGGCTTTGGCCTGCTCCCAAAGCTCGTCCAGTTGTGCGAGGGACATCTCTTCGAGAGCTACCCCTTTGCGATGGGCCTCCGTCTCGATGCGGCCAAACCGCCTGCGAAAGCGCAGGTTGGACTCTCGCAGGGCGCTCTCCGGATCGATGTCGTACCATCTGGCTAGATTGACCAGCGAAAAGAGCAGGTCACCCAATTCGGCCGCCCGGCTGGGGTCATCGGGCGCATCGGCAAACTCGTCGATCTCTTCTTTGAGCTTGTCTACCACGCCATCCACGGCGGGCCAATCAAATCCGACCCGCGCCACACGGTGCTGGATCGCCAGGGCCTGGGCCAGGGCCGGCAGCGCCGTGCTGATGCTGGCGAGCATCGAGGTGAACTCTTTTGCCTGCTCGCCGCGCTCCTCTCGCTTGATCTGCTCCCAACTCAGCAGCACTGCCTGGGCATCCTCGGCCTCCGCCTCAGCAAAGACGTGGGGATGGCGTCGCACCAGCTTTTGGATTGCATGGGCCATGCTGTCTACCAGGCGAAAGTCCCCGTTCTCCGTCGCGATCTGCGCGTGAAACAGGATCTGGAGCAACAGGTCGCCCAACTCTTCGCAGAGGGCCCCCATGTCGCCCTCATCCAGCGCCTCCAGCACCTCGTAGGTTTCTTCCAATAGGGAGCCCCGCAGCGATTCATGGGTCTGTTCGCGGTCCCAGGGGCAGCCATTGGGCGCTCGCAATCTTGCCATCACCTCCTGATAGCTGGAAAAGGAGCTGGGGGTGAGCATCGAGGGTACAAATACTGACGAAAGATGATCCAGATCGTCCTGGCGATCCAGCTCGTAAAGAGGCATCTCGCACAAGCTCTGATCGGCAAGGCCAGCGTGGAGAACGAGGCGGATCAGGTGCTCGTCTGGGTAAAGGCTCAGCAGGGTCATCTTGATCTCGGCGGCCATCTGTCGATTATAGACTTGGACGATCAGCGCCGGCACATCGGGGTCTAATGGCGGGTGAAGGCGTTGCGCCAACAGCGTGCCATCGCAGATCTGCAGCCCATTAAACGGATCACAGCCCAGGGCGTGGCAGGTGGGTTCCAGGAAGCTCACGCCCGCTACCAGACGGACCGGCAGGCCCGACGCTTCCGCGTCTGTCAGGATCAGCCGTACCGTGGTCTCGCCCATGGAAGGATCGCCCGGGACCGCATAAACGACGCCCTCTTCCTTATGCCCCAGAGCAATGACCTGGCGCGCGATCTCGGCGTATACCTCTTCAAAAGAGGCATGCTGATCGTAGAGGGCATCAAAGCTATGGTATTCTGGCCCCGAGGGCAGCGCATCCAGGTCGGGATGCTGGCGCGTCCGCAAATAGACGGCGGGCGCGGCCTCCAGGGTGCTCCAGGCCTCGCGAGTGATCAGACCGGGATCGCCGGGACCCAAGCCTACGATGGTGATACCGATGCTCATGGATTATCCTTTGCCTATCTGGTTACTGTCGCGCATTATAGTGCCGGGCCGCCGATGTGCCAAAGCTTTGCTGGTAGTGAGAAAGCAATCAGACTCAACATAAATCTATAACGCTTCGGTTGCGAGTGATTTCGTGGTATAATAAGGCACAATGGCTACTACACTTGAAGTCACCTCGATCCCAGCTCAGGCAGAAGAGCTCTTTGACAGGGTCAAGGGTCTCTATCCGGAGGCGCTTGACGTCGTCAAACGCGCCGTCGAGTTTGCCGCCGAGGCTCACGGCGATCAAGTTCGTGCCTCGGACGAGCCCTATGTCATCCATCCTATCGAGGTAGCCATCATTCTCCTTGACCTACAACTCGATCAGGATGCTATCACGGCTGCCGTCCTACATGATGTGATCGAAGACACCGAAGTCACCTACGAGGTCTTGCGTCGTGAGTTTGGCGAGAGCGTGGCTACATTGGTCGAGGGCGTTACCAAGCTCAAGCGCGTCAAGCTCAAGAGCAAGGTGGATCGTGTGGCGCTGGATGAAGAGCAGGCCGAGAATCTGCGCAAGATGTTTCTGGCCATGGTCAACGATGTCCGGGTGGTGATCATCAAGCTGGCGGATCGGCTCCACAATATGCGCACCTTGAGCTATCTGCCCGAGGAAAAGCAAAAGCGGGTATCCCGCGAGACCCTGGATGTGTTTGCACCCCTGGCCAACCGGCTCGGTATCTGGCAGATCAAGTGGCAGCTCGAGGATCTGGCGTTTCGCTATCTCCAGCCCGATCAATATCATGCCATCGCTCAGCTTTTGGCAGAGCAGCGAGCCAAACGCGCCGAATATCTGGAGCGGGCCATTTCGTTGGTGCGCGAGCGGCTCGACCAGGAGGGAATCCAATACCGCATCACCGGTCGGCCCAAGCACCTCTACAGCATCTATCGCAAGATGCAGGAAAAGGATCGCGATTTCGAGCAGATCTATGACCTGCATGGTATTCGCATCATCGTCCAGTATGAGCGAGAGTGCTATCATGCCCTGGGCGTCATCCATAGCCTCTGGCGGCCGATCTCGGGCGAGTTTGACGACTATATTGCGCTGCCCAAGGACAATGGCTATCAGTCGCTGCACACGGCCGTTATCGCGTTAGAGGGCAAGCCCCTGGAGGTGCAGATCCGCACGGAGGAGATGCACCAGATCGCCGAGTATGGTGTGGCGGCGCACTGGCGCTACAAAGAGGGCCTTGGGGAGGACGAGGACCTTGTCGATCGGGTGAGGCTGTTCAGGCAAGCCCAGGATCTACCCGAAGAGGCTGATACCGCCCTGCAGTTTGCCGACTCCCTCAAGAGCGACCTGTTTGCCGAGCGTGTCTATGTCTTTACCCCCAAAGGCGACATCGTGGACCTGCCCAAGGGCTCTACGCCCGTGGATTTCGCCTACCTGATCCATAGTGAGATTGGCCACCGCTGCCGGGGCGCCAAGATCGATGGGCGCCTCTTCTCGCTGGACTATCAGCTGCAGACGGGCGATCAGGTCGAGATTCTGACGGCCAAGAAGGGCGGCCCCAGCCGTGATTGGCTCAACCCGCATCTGAACTATGTCGCCACCCAGCGTGCCCGCCAAAAGATCCGACGCTGGTTCCGCCGACAAGAGCGCGAGCAGAACATTACCCTGGGCCGCGAGATCCTTGATCGAGAGATGCGACGGCTCGGCTTTGAGCAAGAGTCGTACGCCGAGATCGCCGCTCTGTTCAACTATGACAAGGTAGATGATTTCATGGCGGCCCTGGGCTATGGCGATATCAGCGCATCCCAGATCGCTAACAAGATCGATGCCGCCACCGCCAAGAGCGAACAGCTCAAGCTCAAGGCCATCCCCGAACGTACCATCTCGGATATACGCATCAAGGGCGTGGGAGACCTGTACCATCGCCTGGCGCCCTGCTGCAACCCGGTCCCTGGCGATGGCATCATAGGGTATATCACCCGTGGCAAGGGTGTGACGGTGCATCGAGTGGATTGCCCCAATGTCGTCAACATGCAGGATCGCGAGAGGCTTGTATCGGTCTCATGGGGCGAGGCCCATGCGGAATATCCGGTGCAGATCGAGATCGAGGGGATCAACCGGCGGGGGATGTTGCGGGATATCGCGGGAGAGATCGCCGATCTCGGCTTGAATATGAGCTCTGCCCATGTAGATACGCATCAGGATAATACCGCCACCATCAGGCTCACCGTTGGCGTTGAGGGGGTCAGTGAACTGTCTACGCTGATGAGCCGGCTCCAAAGCATCCGCGACATTCTGGATGTGCGGCGCCAGCCTTCGGGCTGAGCCTATCGCCTCGAAAAAAAAGCACCCTGATGGGTGCTTTTTTTCTTTGCTACCTAGCGGCGATCGTTCTAGGAGGGGGCCATACTGGGGTCCCAGTAGACCTCGATGCCTTCGGCGATCTTTTGCTCATAATACCAGGTATCCAGAATAATGCTCCGTTGATGCTCCAGTTCAGCCTCCTCCAGGGGACGATCTGCTTCACGTTCGAGCACGCGGATGATGTGGAAGCCAAACTGCGTCTCGACGATGCCGCTGGTCTCGCCAGGAGCCAGGGCAAAGGCAGCTTCCTCAAAGGGATTTACCATATAGCCTTGAGCGAACCAACCCAGATCGCCACCTTCCTGGCCACTGAACGTATCGATGGAGAGCTCGCGGGCCAGGTCCTCGAACGCTTCGCCTTCCGCCAGCCGTTCCAGTACCTGCTCGGCCTCTTCCTCGGTCTCTACGAGGATATGCAAAGCACGTACCTGTTCCGCTGCGGTGGGCAGGTCTGCGGTCAGGGTTTGCTCCACCTTGGACCGGTAGAGCTCTGATTCCATTAGCCGGCGAAAGTCCTGCTCGGAAAAGCCAGTAGCCTGCCGGATGGCCAAAAAGTAGCTGGTCGAATATGCGACGAAATCTTCATGGGTCATGGCTTCCGCGGTGTCTGTGATTACATCCGGATCCACAAGCCCGGCGGTCTCTGCATCTTCCGGATCGCGGTAATAGCCGAACTGCTCTTCCAACTCGCGTTGCACCTCATCCTCGGTGACCGTGATGCCCTGCCGTGCGGCCTCCTGGCGGATGATGCGATCCTCGATCAGCTCTTCCAGGACGATCGTGGGCAGCATCGCAAACTCGTCTTGGCCTCGCTGCAGTTCCTGATCAATGTATTCCACCAGGAATTCCTGGCCCTCTATGCCGGCGAACTGAGAGCGCTGATTGAGCAGGTTGTTCAGGTAGAGGCTCGTGGTGTACTCCCGAAAGTTGAGCGCGCGCTCGTACTCTTGCTGGCGGATGATATCACCATGTACTTCGGCCACGATCCTGCGGGGCCTGATCACGCGCTCGGTATAAAAGCCCCAGCCTATCAGGATGAGGATCACACTAAAGAGAGCTGCCGCCCCGATATAGAGCCACTGGCGCATCCGCGCCTCACGCTGCAGGCGCGACACCGTCCTCCGATTGGTGTATCTCGGACGTTTTACTCGTTTTGCCATAGAGCTTTCTCCCTGATGTTATATAAAGCAGGGGCACAGGATCTATTCTCCTATGCCCCCGATTGTTTCGCAATCGTAGCGAGCCAAACGACGCTAGCTGCTACTGGCCCGCAACAAAGGGCAGTAGCGCGATATGCCGCGCACGCTTGATGGCTCGCGCCAACAGACGCTGATGCTTTGCGCAGGTGCCTGTGCGGCGGCGAGGCGCGATGGACCCGCTGCGCGAGATAAACTGCTGTAACATGCGTGCATCCTTGTGGTCGATGCTGGTGACCTGGTCGACACAGAATTGACACACGCGGCGGCGGCGACGCTGACCTCGACCGCCTCGGGGGCCGCCTCTCGGACGGCTATCACGGCTATCACGACTCTCGCGTCGGTCACGCGAATCACTGCCTCGGTTTCTGGTATCCTCTGTCAAAGTAGCCTCCCTGCAAAACCCCATCGGGGCGATTTCAAGATGATTGGTTCGCCTATGTGGGGCGACTAGCTGACTTCTTCCTCAACCGTGGTATCCTCCACGGCCTCGACTTCTTCCTCGATCTCGCCCTCTGTCTCGTCGCCTTCTGGCTCGGCAGAAGCATCTGGCTCGGCAGAAGCATCTGGCTCGGCAGAAGCATCTGGCTCGGCAGAGGCCATCGCCTCCATCTCTTCCACCGCCTCGGGCTCGGGCGTCATCTCTTCATCCAGACGCACCAGCAGGTGACGGATGACGTCGTCGGACAGCTTTAGACGGCGCTCTAGCTCCAAAATCGTGGGTTGCTCGAGGTTGAGGTACATGAGGACATAGTGGCCCTCACTGTGCTTTTGAATCAGATAGGCCATCCTGCGGCGGCCCATAGACTCGACGCGCACAATCTCACCGCCATTGTCCACAACAACCTGTTTGAGGCCGTTCACGGCGGCGTCGAGGGCTTCCTCTTCCAGACCGGGCTGCAAAATCATGACCAATTCGTACGTACGCAACGTCTCTCTCCTTCCTACGGAGTTGCCCCGCTCGGACAAACCTGTTCGGCGGAGCAGAAAGGTAACGGAATCAGCGCCACCCATGACGCTGACCATATCAAACCAAAGTATAACATGCAAACCATATCGCTCCAAAACGGGATCGTACACTCGTGACGAAATGGGATGGTGGTGATGGTTGTGCCTTGCCGAGCCGGCGTGTACAATGATAATAGCTGTTCGAGAACCCAGAAAGGCAGACGAACCATGGACCTGGAGCATCTTGAAAAGGCTCTGGCCGCGAGCCGTTCTGATTATACCGAGATCCGTCTGGAGACTCGTCGCACCACCCGCATCGTCTATCACGGCCGCCGCCTGGAGACCGTCAGCACTGTAATGGATCAGGGCGGAATCGTGCGCGCCCTGGTGCACGGCAAGGGCTGGGGGCTAAGTACCTTTAACAGCCTAGATGATCTGGACAAGCGCGTCGATCAGGCGTACCAGAGCGCTAGCGTGGTCGAAGCTCGGCCCATTACCCTTGCGGAGGCCGAGTTTGGTCAGGACGAGATCAGGGCTGCGTTGGATGTCGATTTTCGCGAGCTCCCTCTGAAGGAAAAGCAGACCCTCGTTGGTCGCTATAACGAGATGCTGCTGGACTATCCCAAGGTCGTCGATACACAGGCTAGCTATGCCGACCAGTTTGTGACTATGACCTATGTCAACTCGGAGGGAGCTCGCATCATCGAGGAGCGCCCCCAGTCCAGCCTTTATCTGGTGGCTACGGCGCGTGAAGATGGCAATGTACAGCGCGCCGGCGATGGGCTTTCTACCGCTGCCGGTCATGCCGCTCTGTTCAACCTGGATGATCTGGCTCGCGACGTAGGGCAGCGCGCCACCGATCTGCTCTCGGCCGAGACGGTGGTGGGCGGCGTCTACCCGGTGGTATGTGATCCCAAGCTGGCAGGCGTGTTCATCCATGAGGCCTTTGGTCATCTTTCGGAGGCGGACTTTGTCTACTCGAACCCGGCCGCCCAAGAGATGATGGTCTTGGGACGCCGCTTTGGGAGCGAGATCCTCAATGTCTATGATGATGGCACATTGCCTGGCCAACGCGGCACTCACAAATACGACGATGAGGGTACCCCTATGCAGCGCACGCCCCTGATTGAAGAGGGCGTGCTGGTGGGGCGATTACACTCGCGGGAGACCGCCGCCGCCATGGATGAGGACGTCACCGGCAACGCCCGCGCCACTAGCTATCGCTATCCGCCCATTGTACGCATGACCAACACCTTTATTGCGCCGGGATCGAGCTCCTTTGAGGAGATGATCGCCGATATCGAGTTGGGTGTATATGCTTGCGACGCCATCGGCGGCCAAACGATGCTGGAGAACTTTTCCTTTAGCGCTGGTCATGGCTACATGATCCGCGATGGCCAACTGGCCGAGATGGTCAAAGATGTGGTATTGAGTGGGAACCTGTTTACCACGCTGCAGCACATTGACGCCATCGGCAATGATCTTACGCTCTCGCGCACGGGCATGTGCGGCAAGGGCCAGGGCGGCCTGCCTGTGGGCACCGGATCGCCACACATTCGCATTCAGGGCGTCGCCATGGGCGGGCGCTGATCTGCTACTGAACGGAGAAAGAACCATGGATCTATTAGCGACTCTGGAGCAGCACGCAGAGCAGGCCGAGGTGTTCGGCATCGAGAGCGAGTCCACACAGGTGAGCTTTGAGGCGGGCGAGATCAAGTCCTCCCAGGTCAGGGAGACCCAGGGGGTGGCCCTGCGAGCTCTGATCGAGGGCCGCCTGGGGTTCAGCGCCGCCGGCGGGCGTCTGGATGTCGAGGAGCTGGTCGAGAACCTGGTGGCCTCGGCTCATTTCGGGGAGCCTCTCGACCTGCATTTCCCTGCCGCCGCGGCTGGTCCGGACGTCACCACCTTTGATCCACGCCTGGCCGAGGTGCCCATCGCTCGTTTCGTCGAGATTGGGCGCGCGGTGGTGGCCCGTCTGACCAAGGCCGATGCCGATGCCAAGGTGGATGTAGATATTAACCGTACCACCGCGCGCACTCATTTGCAGAACAATGCTGGGGCCGATATCCAGCACGAGGTCACCGGTTTTCACCTGAGCGCTAGCGTGGAGCGGGTACGTGGCGATGATGTGCTCATCGTCTATGACTCGTTCAGCGACATTGGTCTGAGCGACGACTATGAGGATATGGTAGAGCGTCTGGCCGACAAGGTTACGCGGGCGGGTCGGTCGGCGCCTTTGGACTCGGGACGCATGCCGGTCATCTTTTCTCCTGCCGGGGCGCCTGTGCTGTTGCTTCCGCTGCTGATGGCCCTCAATGGCGATGCCGTACAACGGGGCACCTCGCCGCTACAGGACAGGCTGGGCGACGAGCTATTCGATGCGCGCCTGACCCTGTGGGATGACCCCACGCTGTCAGGGCGGCCGGCCAGTGCCAGCAACGATGATGAGGGCGTGCCCACGCGCCGCAAGGCCCTGGTGCAGAACGGGATGGTCGAGACCTTTTTGTACGATCTCAAGACCGCGGCGTTAGCGGGCGCCGAGAGCACCGGCAATGGCTCACGCAGCCTCTTTTCGCCGCCGTCGCCCTCGACCACCAATCTGATCCTCGACCCGGGCGACAGATCTCTGGATGAGATGCTGGCTGGCATCGAGCGCGGCCTGTGGGTCGAGTCGGTGCTGGGGTTGGGACAGGGCAACCCGATCAGTGGGGCGTTCTCCAATCCCGTGGGGCTGGCCTATGTCATTGAAAAGGGCGAGATCGTGGGACGCGTCAAGGATGTGGCCATCGCAGGCAACATTTATGAGGTCCTACAAGAGATCGGCGGCCTGAGCCAGGAGAGCATCTGGGTGCGGGGACGCTATCACCTTCCCTACATCATGCTGAACGAACTGAACGTGGTGCGTAGCTCGTAGCGGCACGCCGAAGACAAGTGTGAGACAAGCGCAACGGCGGGCAAGGTATGCATCAGATACCCTGCCCGCCGTTTGATGTTCTCTGCGTCACTCAGCTTTCGCGGATAATGCGATCCACCACGATCTGCCGAAACTCGGGCGACAGGCTGGCAAAGTAGGCGCTGAACCCCGTCACGCGCACCACCAGGTCGGGGTACTTGGACGGGTCCTTATGGGCCTCCAGCACCTTGTCCGCATCCATGACGTTCAGGTTGATCTGGGTGCCGCCCAAGTCGATATGGGTCTTGAGCAGATGATAGACGCTCTCCAGGCCGCCCTCGTCGCGGGCCAGGCCCGGCTCTAGCTCGAGCTGCATGGGTGACGAGTTGCCCCAGCCGCACTGCACCGAGGCGATGGCCTGGGCCATGGCGCTGGGCGCCCCGTCACGGCGAAAGCCGGGATCGGGGTTGGCGCCGTGAGAGATGGGCTCGCCGGCCCGGCGGCCATTGGGCGTCGCCCCCGTCTGCTTGCCCATGGGGATCGTGTTGGCCCACGAAAAGTGCCCCGGGATCATGTTGTGACCGTCGGGCGTGGGGCGCGCCTTGACTGCCTCGATAAAGCGCCTTGTGACCTGTACGGCCCACGCGTCAGCTTGCGAGCCGCCGCTACCAAAGCGCGGGATGCTGTGCATCATCATGCGGGCGCGTTCTCCCTCAGGGCCGCCCCAGTTGGCGTCCAACAGGGCCGCGACTTTGTCCCACGTGAGTCGCCCCTCTTGCTCGATGCGCTGCTCGAGGGCGGCAAACGAGTCCGCGACGGTCGCCAGGGCTGCTGCGTCGAGCCCAAAGTTGTAGAAATCGACGCCGTGGGCCGAGGCGTCCAGACCCCGCTCGATAGGGCCATAGGAGCACAGATCCAGCGCCAGCTCGGGGAAAACCTCGTGCTTGTGGCGCACGTGAAAGTCGTACACATCGGCCATGGTGTCCACTGCGGCCTGCAGGTGAGCGCTGAACCGCTCCCACAGGGCCGCGACGCTGGGCTCGACATCGGAATCGGCCATGAGTTCCTGGAAGGCGACCTCGAACACGATGGCCAGGTTGACCTTGGCACAGTCGTTGAGGCAGTACTCGCGCCCGGGCAGGGCAAACCAGTGGCACCCGGCATAGGCGCGCTGGCGGGCCAGCTCGATGTCGAACCCATTGCGGATGAACCCCTCGACGATGTTGGCGATGCCGAGGAACTTGGGCGTGCCGGCCTTGTCCTCGAACTGGATCTCGACGCCGCGTCGCAGCAGGCCGGGGTCCACGTTTTCGCCCACCGAGACGCCCACATTGTTCGGGATGCCCATCTTGTGGGCCGCCTCGAGGATGATGTAGGACACGCGGTTGGTGACGTCCCGGCCCGTCTCATCGGGGCCGCCCAACTGCAGGTAGGTAGTGTCGCGCAGCAGGATGTTGGCCACGTGGAACTCGGCCTCCTCGTCGGTCAGGAGGCCGGCGGCCACGTCGCGCTCATAGTAGGGCGTCAACAGCACGTCCAGGCGCCCGCCTGAGCCGCTGCCGTTGTACATGCGCGCCATGATCAGATACCAGAGGATCCACTGGCAGGCCTCGCGAAAGGTGCGGGGCGGTTGCTCCACCAGCCAGGCGTTCATCTCGGCCATCTCGGTCAAGTTCTGGCGTAGCTGGGGGCTATCCTCGGTCTCGGCCATATCCTGGGCAGCCTCGGCCGTGCGCCCGATCCAATTCTGCAGGCCGAGGAGAACGGCCTCCAGCCCATCGTAGAAATCGGCCTTGTCGGGGCCATGCTGCTGCCGGTAGGTGCGCACCTTGGCCAGCAAGCCGCCGAACCCCAGTTCCAGGCCGATGGCCATGTCTTGGCAAAAGTGCTGCTGCCCAAAGAGGGGCGCTGCCAGCTTGTAGCGCTCGATGCGCTCCGGCAGGTCGCCCAGGTCCATCTCGGGAGGGTGGCTAACCTTGCGATAGGAAGAGTAGTTGACCATATAGCCGCCGGCCAGCGAGCCCAGCGGGTCGATGTAGACCGGGTGGGCCTCCATGAGGGCCTGAAAGTTCTCTCCCACCGCTTTGGGCCCAAAGAACCCTCCCGATGGGTGGTTGGGCTGGATTTCGAAGCCCTTGAGCAGCACATCGGTGATGGGCATGCCCGAGGGGCTGATGGCCTCCACGATCTCGCGCCGATCCTTGGGGGGCAGGATCATGCCCCAGTCGTCGTGATCCATCGAGCCGACCACGCGCTGCTTTTCCTGGGTCTGAGCCAGTTTTGTATCGCGCAACGCTCTATAGCGGGCGCGATAGTCCAGTGCGACGGCGGAACTGACAGATGCCATGGGTGCCTCCAACGGAAACGGTTGATAACGGGCCAAACGCGCATCGCGCGCGTCGCCCGGCTGTTTGCCTAGGTCAAGGGTAGCGCCGAGGGACGGGGCTGTCAAACGGTAGCCGGGGGGTCTCTGCCGCCTCACGCGCCATCCAGGCGTAGGTGCATGCCCGGGCCTCTGACAACGACTGTGCCATGCGGCCCGGTGACGGCCTGTGCGGACTCTTTGAGTTCGGATCATGGTAAAGGATCTACTCTTGCCTCTTATGTCCGTTGCCCGCATCTACATGCCCCCTTCTCCCACACCTGCGGGAGAAGGGGGTGTCTGTTCAGGAACATTGCATGCGCGTATCCTGGGGGAGGAGGGCGGCACGACGATCCGCAGATATGGACTCGGCTTGGCCTTGTGCGCCTCCACCACTG
>SLPC01000030.1 GCA_007132185.1 Anaerolineae bacterium
CGCTGACCGTGTGCGAGGTCAACTATACCATGGAATTCCGCAATAGCATCGACACCACCGGGGTGGACATCCCGGCCCATGTGGCGGACTATTGCATCGCGGTAGGAAGGGGCGAGGTATGAGCATCAAGGTCTCTATTGTGGGCGGGTCGGGCTACGCAGGGGGCGAGCTGCTGCGGCTATTGCTCTTTCATCCCGAGGTCGAAATCGGCCAGGTGACCTCGGAGAGCGCCGCGGGGCGATTCGTGCACACGCGCCATCCCAACCTGCGCGGCATCACCCGGCTCAAGTATGCGCCGCTGGAGATGCTCGAGCCCTGCGACCTGCTCTTTGTCGCGCTGCCCCACGGCGAGGCGGCCCAGCGCATGGACCGGTTCGCCGAGGCGGCCGAGCGCGTCGTGGACTTGTCGGCGGACTTTCGGCTGCAGGATGCCGAAACCTATGCCCGGTGGTACGGCGAGGCGCACCCAGCGCCCCACTGGCTGGAGCGCTTTCGCTATGGGCTGCCCGAGGTCTATCGCGACGAGATTCGCGGCGCGCGCTATGTGAGCGGCGTGGGCTGCAACGCCACTGGTACGAACCTGGCGATCTGGCCCCTGTTTGCCGGAGAGGTAGCCGATCCCGAGCGGGGGGTCATCGTCGAGGTCAAGGCGGGCTCGTCTGAGGGCGGGGCGTCGGCGGGGCCGTCGTCGCACCACCCCGATCGCAGCCATGCGGTGCGTTCCTTTGCGCCCACCGGGCACCGCCACACCGCCGAGGTGCTGCAGACGCTGGGGCGCGCCAATGCCGTCACCGACGTACACATGTCGGTGACCTCCATCGAGTTGGTGCGCGGCGTGCTGGCCACGGCCCACGCCTTTGTGCGGCCCGAGTTGCGGGCCGAGATGGATCTCATGGGCCTCTGGAAGGTCTACCGGCAGGCCTATGGTAACGAGCCCTTTGTGCGCCTCGTGCGCGAGCGGCAGGGCGTCTACCGCTATCCCGAGCCCAAGATCCTGGCGGGCAGCAACTATGCTGAGGTGGGGTTCGACTATGACCCGGAGAGCGGCCGCATTGTGGCCATCGCCGCCATCGACAACCTGATGAAGGGCGCCTCGGGGTCGGCAGTGCAATGTATGAATCTGATGTACGGCTGGGACGAGACCACCGGGCTCGAGTTCCCCGGCCTGCATCCCGTATAGGGACGAGGGGGCAGAGATGATCGTTGTCAAAGTGGGTGGAAGCGAGGGCATCGACCTGGATGCCGTGTGCCGCGACATGGCCTCGTTGGTGCATGAGGGTCGCGAGCTGGTGTTCGTCCACGGTGGGTCGCATCGCACCAACGTCGTGGCGGAAAAGCTGGGCCACCCGCCCCAGTTCCTCACTTCGGTGTCGGGCTATACCAGCCGCCGCACTGACCGCCAGACGCTCGAGATCTTTGAGATGGTGTACTGTGGCGAGATCAACAAGGGTCTGGTCGAAAGGCTGCAGGCCCTGGGCGTCAATGCCATCGGGCTGTCGGGCATCGATGGGCGCCTGCTCGAGGGACGGCGCAAGGACGCCCTCAAGGTGATGCACAAGGGGCGCCGCATGGTGGTGCGCGATGATCTGACGGGCACTGTAGACACCGTGAACGTGGATCTGCTGCGGCTATTGTTGGACAATGGCTATACGCCCGTGATTTCGCCGCCTGCCATCAGTACCAACAGCGAGGCGATCAACGTGGATGGCGATCGCGCTGCCGCCAAGATCGCCGCCGCGTTGGGTGCCGAGCAACTGATCATCCTGTCCAACGTGCCCGGCCTGTTGCGCCAGTTCCCCGATGAGAGTACCCTGGTGGAGCATATCGAGCCCGCCCGTGCCCATGAGCTTATGGAGCATGCCGAGGGGCGCATGCGCATCAAGGTCCTGGGCGCCATCGAGGCCATCGAGGAAGGCATCGGCAAGGTGGTCTTTGGGGATGCACGCATCGAGGCGCCGGTACGCGCCGCGCTGGCGGGTAAGGGGACGGTGATTGGGCCGCGGTAGAGGGCGAGGGAGATGTGGGCGAAGACAAGCTTCGCCCCTACGCCAGGGTCGCGGGTAGCGGTGATGCTTGTAATCACCTCAAATAGGTTGGCGGCTCCAAGGTAGGTAATGGAATTCCCGGATATGACCCCGATCGTCACAGACGGCGCTCCGTTCGTTGGCGGGACTATGATTGCTGCTCTGACGGTGCCTATTCTGTGACCATCACCGTTCAGAATGGAATGCCCCTGCTCGGCAGCGTGATTGATGGCCGTGTGGCCGAGCCCGGCAGGGGAGATGGTGGCGGGCATTTGGGCGGAGTTGCCGAAGCGTTTCTTGTTTGTTGCCCTGGATGCCTATGTTGTGATGCCGATCGCGTGCATGGCATCCTGATTCTGCGTAACGATGGGGTTATGCGAGCGCAGGCTCCATCTGCTCAAGTTGGCGCCGATAGGTTGCCCAGATCCGGAGCCCCCTGTTCACGTCAGAGGGACGACACCCAATAGCCTGGGACGCGTGATTCAGGCCAAGTCACAGAGTACGCGAGCCTACGGCGAGGGTGTGAGGAATCAGGGTTGGACGGCGTATGAGAAGCGCTTGTGGCAGCGCAGCTTTCATGATCTTGTCATTCGCAATGACCGTGAATTATGGGCCATTCGGGAATATGTCCGTCTCAATTCGGCCAAATGGGCGCTCGGTCAAGGCAGAGGCGAACAGGAGCTATAATGTCGCTTATCCAGATGTGGGGGGCGATGTGGGCCTGGCCCAGAAGAGAGCGAGCAGTAGTAGGGGTGATGCTTGTCATCACCCAAAAAGACAAGGCCGCATGATTTATGGGAACTGGGTGGGCGAAGACAAGCTTTGTTCCTACGGCCCATAGTAGAGGCAACTCGTCGTCGCTGCACAAGAACCCATTCGACAAGGAGGCACCATGGACGCCATGCAAACGGAACAACGCTATACGAGTGGGTGCTATCCCAAGCGCGAGATCACCATCGTGCGGGGGGAGGGCGCGCGGCTGTGGGATGACGCGGGCCGCGAGTACATCGACTGCGTCTCGGGGCATGGCGTCGCCATCGTCGGGCACTGCAATCCTGCCGTCGTCGAGGCAGTGTGCAACCAGGCCCAGACCCTCATCACCTGCCCGGAGGTGTTCTACAACGACGTGCGCGCTCAGTTCCTCGAGCGCCTGGTGTCGATCGCGCCGCCCGGCCTGGAGCGGGCGCTGCTGGTCAACTCGGGTGCCGAGGCGGTCGAGGGGGCGCTCAAGTTTGCCCGGCTGAGCACCGGCCGCGCCGGCATCATTGCCACCATGCGCAGCTTTCATGGGCGCACGATGGGGGCCCTCTCCACCACCTGGGAGCCAAACTATCGCAAGCCGTTCGAGCCGCTGCTGCCCGGTGTGACGCATGTGCCCTATGGCAACCTGGATGCCCTGCATGAGGCGTTGGGCGCCGACACGGCGGCCCTGATCGTGGAGGTGGTGCAGGGCGAAGGCGGTGTCAATATCGGTGAGAGCACCTATCTGCAGCAGGCCCAGGGGCTGTGTCACGCCGCGGGCGCGCTTCTGATCGTGGACGAGGTGCAGACCGGCTTTGGCCGCACGGGCCGCATGTTTGCCTGCGAGCATCATGACCTGCGCCCCGACCTGATGGCCGTCGCCAAGGGCATTGCCGGGGGCGTCCCCATGGGCGCGGTGCTCATCGGCGAGCGTGTGGAGAGCATCCGGCCCGGCGTGCATGGCACTACCTTTGGGGGCAATCCGCTGGCGTGTGCCGCGGGGCTGGCCGCCATCGACTATATGTTGGAGCATGACTTGCCCGGCCAGGCGCAGCGCAAGGGCGCCTGGGTGCTCGAGCGGCTGGGCGCTATCGACGCGCGCGTGATCCGCGAGATCCGCGGCCTCGGCCTGATGATCGGCATCGAGCTGCGCGCTCGGGTGACGCCCTACCTCAAGGCGTTGATGGATGAGGGCGTGCTGGCGCTGCCGGCAGGGCGCACGGTTTTGCGGCTGCTGCCGCCCCTGGTGATCAGCGAGGACGAGCTGGCTACGGTGTGTGACGCCATCGAGCGCGTGCTGACGGCGGGCTAGCCCATGACTGTCAGGCCCCCCACCGATGCCGAGGCCATCACCCTGCTGGAGCGACTGGTCGCTATCGATAGCCCTTCGAGCCAGGAGGCCGCCGTGGCTCAGGCTGCCGTGGAGACCATGGCGGGCTGGGGTTTTGACGCCCATGTAGACGGGGCGGGCAATGCCGTAGGCATGTTGGGCGAGGGTGGGCGTACCGTGCTCCTGTTGGGCCACATCGATACGGTATCAGGCCATGTGCCCGTGCGCCGGGAGGGCGACGTGCTCTATGGGCGGGGCGCCGTGGATGCTAAGGGGCCCTTTGCGGCGTTCATCTGCGCCGCGGCCCGGGCGGGGGTACTGCCCGACCTGCGAGTGCAGTTGGTCGGCGCTGTCGAGGAGGAGGCCGCCACCTCCGCCGGGGCCTATCATGTGGTCGAGAACCACCCTCCGGCGCACGCCGTTATCATCGGCGAGCCCAGCCGCTGGGATCGGGTGACCCTGGGGTACAAGGGGCGCCTGCTGGTGGATTATTTTCTGGCGCGGGCCATGTCCCACACGGCGGGGCAGGCTGAGGGGGTGTGCGAGACGGCGGTGGCCTACTGGCTGGTGGTGCGCGAGTGGGCCGATGCGTACAACCGCGAGCGCATGGGCGCTGACGCAGGCGCGGATGCGGATGCGCCCGCGTCGGCGTTTGGCACCCTGGACCCGTCGCTGCGCGCCATGCGCTCGGATGGCGACGGCCTCTCCGAGTGGGTGGACATGCGCCTTGGGCTGCGGCTGCCGCTGGGGCTGGATATCGACGCGCTGGAGGCCCGGCTCACGGGCGAGTGGGCGGGGGAGGCGCAGGTCACGCTGCATGGCCGCGAGGAGCCCTTTCGCGCCGACAAGCGCAACGTTCTCACCAGCGCTCTGCTGGCGGCGGTGCGCGGCGAGGGCGGGCGGGCCCGGTTCGTGACCAAGACGGGGACCTCGGACATGAACGTCATCGGCCCGCGCTGGGGCTGCCCCATCGTGGCCTATGGCCCCGGCGACTCGGCCTATGACCACACCCCCGACGAGCAGATCGAGTTGGGCGAGTACCTGCGCGCCATCCGGGTGCTCACCGACGCGCTCCAGCGGCTGGGCCAGACCCTGGGGCGGCGGGGGTAGCAGGCTCCGTCGGCGGGCATTCCGGTGAACGAGACGCCAACGGGCGAACCAATGGCTATGTGAGCCACCGGTTCGCCTCCTTTTTCTATACCAACTCGGGTGGCAGGCAGGCGATGACGGCGTCCGTCACCACGTCAAAGGCATCGCCCGTGTACTCTTCCAGGCGGCCGCTGTCGGCCAACTCGGCCATGCCGGGCTCGATGGGGAGTTGGCCCAGCAGGGGGGCGCCGATGCTGTCGGCCAGTTCCTGCGCCTTGCTGGGGCCGAACAGCTCGAACCGGTGCCCGCACTCGGGGCACACGGCATAGCTCATGTTCTCGACCACGCCCAGGATCGGGATGCTCAGTTGGTCGGCCATGTTCCACGCCTTGCGCACCACCATCCCCGCCAGGCTCTGGGGCGTGGTGACCAGCACGATGCCATCCAACGGCAGCGACTGCATTACCGTAAGGGAGGCGTCCGACGTGCCGGGCGGCAGGTCGACGACGAGGTAATCCAGCTCACCCCAGACGACATCGCCATAGAACTGGGTGATGGCGCCGCTGATGAGGGGACCGCGCCAAATCACGGCCTGGTCCTGGTCCTGCAGCAGCAGGTTGATCGACATAATCTTGACGCCGCTGGATGAAGTCACCGGCAGGATGCCTGCCGGGCCACCCATGGGCCGCGGGGTATCGCTGAGCAGCATCTTGGGGATACTGGGGCCCGTGATGTCGGCATCTAGCAGGCCCACCTGGTGCCCCTTGCGGGCCAAGCCAAGGGCCAACAGAGCCGCGACGCTGGACTTGCCTACGCCGCCCTTGCCACTGACGACGGCGATCACGCGCTTGATGCGATTGACGCCGGCTGCAGAGCCCTCGCGCTGCTGCGAACCAAAGATCACCTGTTTTTCCTCGTCGGTCATCTCGCGCATGTTGATGACCACATCCTTGACACCTTCCAGCGCCATGAGGCGCTCTCGGGCATCCTGCTGCATCTGGTTACGCATTGGGCAGGCAATGGTGGTGAGCGCCAGGGTAAAGCTGACAATCCCATCCGTCACCTCGATGTCATGCACCATCCCCAGCTCCACAATGCTGCGGTCCAGCTCGGGGTCCATTACCTCTGTCAGTGCCTCACGCACCTGTTGTTCATCTATCATGATATGCTCCTCTGGAAGAATCCAGGTCTGATCGCAGAATCCGGATCTTTATTATATCAGCCTCTCGGGTCCCTGACGACTCGATCCTTATCGATTGTGTCACGGTGCGGTAGTTTGACCGCAACCGCTACTCGTACCATAATGCGTCTGCATCCACCATGCGCATTGGCATCGTTATTGGCATTTGTTGATGCTGGAGTCAAGCTGATATGCCCAAAGGCAGTCTTGAGAATAACCGTGTGCAGACGCGCATGGAACTGCTGCGTGAGCAGATTCGCCTCCTGGAGGTCGGCGTAGCAGGCCTGCACGCAGACAATGTCCTGGATCTGCTGCGTTGGCGTTCCGAGGCCGAGGTGACGGTGGCCGAGGCAGAGGCCCTTGGGCGTGATCTGCGCGCCGAGCGCACGCGTCTGGCCACGATCGATAATATGCTCGATCGCCACGCGACCCGGGTCGTCACTCTGGCGGCGCGCAGGGGAGGGCTGGGATCTGCCCGCGAAAAGCTGGCGCCTCCAAGAGAGCATTGGTGGTGGTATCTGGACGAAACCGTCGCCGATCGGCTACGTCATTCGGTGGTCCGGGCCGGGGCCGTGATCATTGGCGTCGTGCTCGTGCTCTTGCTGGGCAACTATCTGCTGAATACCTTTTTCGGCATGAGCCCCGAGGAGAGGGAGGCCTACGGCCATACGACCATGGCCGAGCAGATGATGTATGTGGGCGAGTATGAGGATGCCATAGAACGCTATGAGCAGGCTATCGAGATCGTCCCCGACCTGCCCGAGGCCTGGGTAGCGCTGGCGACCCTATACGAGCTCCAGGGTCGCGACGACGACTATCGGGCGGCTCTTGCGCGCGCCGAGACATTGGTCGAGGACCCCCTGCGCCTCACATTATTGCTTGCGCGCCAATACGAGACGGTCCAGCTCCTGGACGTGGCGCTGGCCTATGCGGAGCAGGCCCTAGAGATTGACCCGGATTCTGCTGAGGCGCACCTGATTCGCGGGGGCATCTACGATAACCTCGGAGACCGTGAGCAGGCTCTCGCTGATTTCGAGCATGCATCAGAGCTGGCCCGCGAGCGCGGAGAGGATGCGCTGTATGTGCTGGCCCGTACCCGCATGGGTATGCTTATGCAGCAGGGCGATCTCGCTCTTCCCGGAGGCACGGCGCCCTGAGCCTGGTCTGGCGTAGCGCCCTTGGCCTTCTTGATCGTGACATGCCAGCGGGGCTGTCTGAATGATATCCGTATTCTCATCTCTGAAATTCCCAATGGCAGTCTTGTCTTGATGTACACAAGAAGGAGAACGCCCATGCAGATCGTGACGGATAGCGGCACCGACCTGAACCTGTCCCCTGACGAACGAGCAGCCCTGAACATCCACATTGTGCCCCTGGTAGTTACATTGGACAATATGTCGTATCAGGAGGATGTGGACATTGATGCCGACACCTTCTACCGGCTGCTTGCCGAGACGGACAGCTTGCCCAGCACGTCGCAACCGTCCGCGGGGACGTTTGCGGATCTGTACCGCACGTTGGCGACGAGCGATCCCGACATTCTCTCGATTCACATCTCGTCGGGCCTTAGCGGCACGGTGAACTCGGCCCAGACGGCGGCATCCATGGTACCCGAGGCGCGCGTTACCGTGATCGATGCCAAGACCCTCTCGGCGGCCTCGGGCTGGCAGGTGGAGGCGGCAGCGCGGGCGGCCCAGGCCGGTTGGCCTCTGGGCCGTATCCGTTCACTAGTGGCAGGCATCAGCGATGCCTCCGATAGTCTCTACACCCTCAAAGAGCTCAAGTACCTAATTCATGGCGGCCGCATTAGCCACATGAAGGGGCTGCTGGCCTCGCTCCTCAACATCAAGCCCATCATCGGCGTCGAAAAGGAAGGCGGTACCTATGAACAGCGCGGGCAGGCGCGTGCCTTTGGCGGCGCCGTCAAGGGGCTGGTGACGCTGATGACGCGGCAGTATGCTCCGGGGACCGCCCTACGGGCACAGGTGCTGCACTCGAACGATCCGGAGGCGGGGCAGATGCTTCGGGATCAGGTGGATCAGACCTTTGACTGCGACTGGTTGCCTCTCAAGCCCATGTCGTTGGTTCTGGGTGCTCACACCGGCCCCGGCATGGTGGGTGTCGCCTATGCGCCGCAAGAGGCCTTTGGGGATGTCCCCCAGTAAACCGTCTCGGGGAAGCTCCGCCGAGGCGAGGCAAGCAGAGCCACTCAGAGCGGGCACAGAGGAGGAACACCTCCTAGAACCTGGGTCTCTGGCCGAGCAAGACGAGGGCATCGAGGAGGAAGAGTTCTCCGAGATCGTGGTCTATACCGGCGCCGGCTTTGTCGGGGGACTGGTGCTGGGCGTCGTGCTCGATGCGATGGGGTTCGAGGGCAGCGCCATTGGCCAGTGGTTGGTGCGTACCCTGGCCGGCTCGGGCGAGAGCGTCATGGAGGGCCTGTTCTCCGTACGGCGGCGCATGAGGGGCGGCGTCGCTTCCATGGCAGAGGCCTATGGCTGGGGCAAGCTGATCGGCATGATGATCCCCTGGGTTGTGGATTGGGGCAGCCGGCTGGCGGGCGTCGATGTCTATGGCATCCAGGGCTTTTACATCCCTTTTTTCTACGCTCTGGGTGACCAGATCGGCGGCAACTTTTCCAGCACCCTGTTCCTGCGGCGGCGCGAGGGCTCGTGGCGGGGCGCCATGGGCGTCTATGTGCGCCATCCCGTGCTCCTGGCCAGCCTGTCGGTGATCCTTATCGTGCCGGTGGGTCTCCTGACGGCGCGGCTCCTGGGGTTCAGCCCCACCACACAGGTGTTCACCGCGCTAGAGACCATCACCGCCAACCTGTGTTGGGTACCGCCTCTGGTGGGTTATCTGCATGAGCGGCGCGCACAACGCGCGACCAAGAGTTCGGCCTGATGCCTGACAACCACTCGAGGTCAGCCGATGCAACCGGACCCTTGGCGATTATCGTCACCGGGCTGCCCAGCACTGGCAAGACCCGCCTGGCTGTGAGGATCTCGGAGCGGTTCGGGCTCCCCCTGGCGTGCAAAGACGACTACAAAGAGGCGTTCTTTGACACGCTGGGGTGGGGGGATCGTGCCTGGTCGCGGCGCCTGGGGCAGGCTGCGGGCGCAGCGTTGCAGCTCTTTCTCGCGGCTCATGCGCGCGTCGGCCGGCCCTGCATCATCGAAAGTAACTTTCCACCCGTTGCCGCCGCCGAGCTCGGCGCCATACAGCAAGCGCATCCATTTCGGCCGTTGCAGATCGTGTGTCGCACCAATGGCGAAGTGTTGCTGGAGCGGTTTGCTGCACGCACCGGCCAGCGCCACCCGGGTCATGGCGATGAGGTGCTGGTCGAAGAGCTCACTGCCGTGCTCTTGGCGGGCGAGTATGAGCCGCTGGACCTGGGCGGGACGATGTATGAGATAGATACGACCGATTTCGCGGCGGTGGACTATGACGCTCTGTACAATGCCATCGAGCAAGAGTTGTCGCGGGGTCCATGGTTCGCCTTCAAAAGGAGTCCCTGATGCACGAGGAAACCTATCGCAGACTGGCCGCTCACCTGGATCGCCTGCCCGGCGGCTTTGGCTCGGAGGACGAGGCGGTCGAACAGCGCCTCCTCCAGATACTCTTTACCCCGGAGGAAGCCGAGCTGGCCATCCACCTGACCTTGGAGCGCGAGACGGCCGCAATCATTGCGGCCCGGGCGGGTCTTGCTGAGGAACAGGCGGCGCCGCTGCTCGACGAGATGGCCCGCAAGGGGCTGATCATGCCAATTCAGCAGCCCAACGGCATGCGGCTCTATCAGGCAATGCCCTATGTCGTCGGTATCTGGGAGTTTCAGGTGGATCGCCAGGACCGAGCCTGGTTGCGGGCCTCGGCCGAGTATTTCCGCAGCAAACGGCGCAAGCCCGCTGCCGGCCCGCGGCAGATGCGGACCATCCCCATTGGCGAGAGCATTGAACCACATCTCGAGGTGCTGGCGTATGAGCAGGTAGATGCGCTGGTGACCGGGCAGGATCGGTTCGCGGTGATGCCCTGCATCTGTCGGCGCACGGCCCGTCTGTGGCGTAGCGGCTGCAACGCTCCGGAAGAGAGCTGCCTGGTGTTTGGCGACTGGGCCGATCAGATGATAGAGACGGGGCGCGGGCGAGGGATCGACCGTGACGAGGTGGATCAGATCCTGCGGCGGGCTGATGCGGCCAACCTGGTGCTCCAGCCCAGCAACTCGATCGAGCCCAGCTTTATCTGTACCTGCTGCTCGTGCTGCTGTGGCGTTCTGGCGGGGCTCAAACATGAGCCTATCCCGGCAGAAGCGGTCGCCAACTCGTTCTATGCTCAATACGAGCCCGATCTATGTGTGGACTGCGGCGCCTGCCTGGAGCGCTGCCCCACGGACGCTCTTGCGCAGGGAAAAGGGCGTGTGGTGCAGGATGCCGCGCGCTGCATAGGGTGTGGCCTGTGTGTGTCCACCTGTCCAGGCGGGGCGCTCTCGCTGGCCCGCAAGGCCTCTCGAGAGAACCTGGTGCCTCCCGACACCATGGAGGAGACATGGCGCCGGATTGCCCGGGCTCAGGACGCGATAAGGACCAGTCCGTCCACCGATCCATCCGAACCCAAGGCCTAGCCACGCAGTCAATCTTGCCAGCTCTAGACGGGGCAGGGAGTTTACCCTGCCCCGTTGCTTTGCCATGAATCTAGAGAGCCTGGCCGCTCTTCAGGAGGTTAGCCCCTGGGACGCTCTCGTAAGCTAAAGCGGATCTGCCCTTCCTCGACCATGGACACGAATGGGTTGTCGTCGATATTCAGGGGAAGATCGACCCGGCCACGCCTGCGACTGGACTCGTAGGTGGCAAAGATCACCTCGGACGTGCGCAGCGCGTTGTGGGCATCCAGCGTGGATTTGCGCCCCGTCTTGAGGCAATCGATGACATCGAGAATCGCCTTTTGCACGTCACCGGGAAAGGTGGGGCCATCTACAAAGGCATCCACCTGGATCACCTGCCACTCGCTATCGCCCTTGCCCCAGACGCGCACCGGCTCTTCGCGGGTGTAGGGGGCCTGGATCTGGCCCTCGGTTCCGATCAGGCGCGTGCCCATGCCGGCGCCATAGCCTGTCATGGCCAGGCCATAGACATCGTTGGCGAACCGGATATAACTCACAGCCTGGGCCTCGTTGGGCATCTGGAACACCATAGAGCTGTCGCGGCCATCGATCTGGCCAATGACCCAGTCGGCCGGCGTCTCATTGTTGTAAAAGAACATCGAGTCGATATAATGGGTGCCCCAGTCGTACAGATTGGGCGCTTGCATCTCGATGCGCACCAGGTCGCCGATGCGCCCCTGGTCGAGCAGCTCCTTGGCCTTGATGTAGGTGTCGACGAAACGTCGCTGGTGGTTGATGGTTAGCTGGACACCCAGCTCGTCGCACACCGCTTCCATGCTCTTGGCAGCGCCAAAGGTATCGGCCATGGGCTTTTCGCAGTGGATGGCCTGGACCCCGGCGCGCGCGGCGGCCTCGACCATGGGTGCATGCAACGGCGGCCAGGTGCATACGCTGACAATGTCCAGCTTTTCCTGACTCAGCATCTCCTGATAGTCGACATAGATTTTTTCGGCGCCATACCGCTCGGCGAACGCCTGGGCGTTGTCCGGAACAATGTCGCACACAGCATGAATCTCGACATCGGGCGAGGCCTGATAGCCCATGGCATGAAAGTTGGCCATGCCCATGCCGGTAGCGCCCTCGCTGCGCCAGGGGCGGCCCGTCCCGATGATGCCTACTCGATATGTCATAGTGGATACTTCCTTTCTGATGGCAGGTCCCGATAGGGGGCATTCTACCCCATTGGGGGCAGGGCTTCAACCCCAGAGGCGGCATCTGGCAGGGCGACTGCAAAAACGGACAGAACCCTGCGGAGATAGCAGTGATCCCGGCCACAGCGCATACGCCTAACATGAACCCCGATCTTGACCGCGGTCTCCTGTTGGAACAGGTACATAGCCGGGTGCCGCAAAACAGCCAGATCCTCCACCCCTTGGCCCACTTGTACGACTCTCATCGTGCGCGTGCTCTGCGATCGCCCTCTCTATCCCCCCCATGGTCTCAGGCAAACCGGGGCAGATAGCGCGCCTGTGCTGCCAGTAGATCATCCGCCAGGGCCTGGGCTGTCTCCAGCGAGTTGACAGCGCCGTCCAGGATAAGTGCCTGCACGAATTTGTTTCGGCTGCCTTCCAGGGCTGCCTCCACCACCGTCTCTACCCAGGCCATACGCGTCGCCAGCGTCCCCACAATTCCGGCGGAAAGAGGAGGTTGGACAATAGCTCGCAGACCTCCCCCATCGGCCACAGCCGGCGATTCCACGATGGCTTCCGCGGGGAGGTTTGGCACCTGGCCCTGGTTGGGCAAGTTCACCGAGTATATGCGCCCCTGATCGTGGCGGATGCTCTGGATGATGTCCAGCACCTGCTCATGCTCACCACTGGAGCGCGCAAAGTAGTCGTCCGGCAACGGCTTTTCGGTCAGGGCATACTCTTGCATCTGCGCATAGATCGCGTCACCCGATGCAATGGTTCCTTCCAGGCTAAAGGCATCGACGCCAAGGCGCTTGCCGTAATAGTCGCCTCCGGCGTACATCTGGGGAAAGAATTCGGTCACATGGCGATCAAGGGGAGCGGGAAAGGCGCCCAAGAGGAGCAAAAGCTCCCAGCTAAAGGGGCTCGCCTCCTCCGGCTCGATTCGCCCGTTTCGTACCTCACCAAGGGTGCGCAACGCGACCTCCCGCAGTCGCGGCATCGCATCCTGGCCATCCACTCGCACCTCGGTGAACCAGGTGAGGTGATTCATGCCGATCGCGCATCCATGCAGGCGCTCTTTGGCGACACCCAGCACTTGCGCCAGGTAGCTGGCCACATGAAAGACGCCATGGCATAGCCCCACCATGGCCGCGCCAGTCGCCTTGCGTACAGCACGGCACACCGGAGCCATTGGGTTGCCATAGTTGAAAAAGAGGGCCTCGGGCGCTAGATCAAGGACATCCTCCGCGATCGCTACCATCGCCGGGATCATGCGTAATGCCCTGGAGGTGCCTCCTGGCATGACGCTGTCCCCTACGGGTTGGTAGATTCCGTATTTGCGGGGGATGAACACGTCCTGCTCCCAGGCGCGGCGTCCTCCGACGCCCACGGTGCAGATGACGACGGTGCTGCCATGCAAGAGATCGCGTCGGTCTACAGAGGCCTCAACGGTGATAGGCGCTTTGCGCGCCGCCACCATCTTGCGCGCCAGGCCTTGGGCCACACGTAGCGCCTCCGGGTCGATGTCCACGAGGCACAACGTGCACGGCTGCCCCGCCTCGATCAGGTCCGCCACCAACCCGCGCGTGAACATGGCGCTGCCAGCGCCAATCAGAACAACACGTTCAGACATGCCTTTTTCCCCTTTCAGATTCCTCCCGGTGAAATGTTAGGCGACGGTCAGAGGCGCTTGAGGCTGCGTCCTATTCGGGCGATCACTCGCGCAGAGTCGCCCCGCTTGCGCGTCTTGCACCGCCTCCGCCCATCCTCATTGCTTGGCCTCCACCCAGTTGTCGGCGCCGCTCTGGACCACCCTCCATGAGGAATCCTCTCTAGCTTGGTCTCTCCTCCATTCTATACGCTCTTTGGTGCAATCGACCAGCGAAACGTGGCAGGGCGATCGGTGCCCAGTCGGGGGGCATCGGCATACGCTCCTGTCGACGTGAAACGGCAGTCGGGGCCTACGCATGGGCCCCGCCTGCTGTGTATTCGCTGTATTCCGCCAATGACTACTCGGCGTTCTCGACCTTCCACTCTTTCCAGACCATGCCGACCAGGTCTGGGCGCGGCTTGAGGATGGGCTTGCCGGGCTGCCACCCCAAAGGCGTTACCTCGCCCGTGTCACGCACATGCTGGAATGCCTTGACCTGGCGGATCAACTCGCCCACATTGCGCCCCACGGTGGGGCTGAGGACCTCCATCGCCTGGATGAGGCCGTCGGGGTCGATGATAAAGCGCCTGCCAATGTTAACCCCGCCCTGCTCGTCATAGACGCCATACGCGTGCCCGATGCGACCGTTTCCGTCCGACACCATAGTCCAGGGAAAGCCGTCCTCTACTATCTGGGAGAGCTCTTGCTCCGCCAGATCTTGTGCACGAAATGGCTGTTGGTGCTGATAGACAGGACCTCGACGCCAGATCGTCAAACTCGGACTCTGGCAGCGTCCGGTGCCAGCTCGTTGGTCAAACAAAGGTGAGATCAACCGGATAGAAACAGACCACGGTCCACTTGCCGGCATAGTTCGAGAGCTTGACCTGCTGGAACTCGCCGTCCTGGTAGGCCATAGCCTGAAAGTCAGGGGCCTTGCCGACCGCGCGTGCGATATCCATAGTTACTCCTCTTTTAGATAATCATGGTTTCCTTGGTCATAGATTCCTGCTCTTACAAGCGGTTTGCCTCTCCACAAAAGACTCTCAGCCTCCACCGACCGTGTCAATTCGCTCCCCAACATGAGCCACTGGCGAGGTCCGGATCCATTGTGGCCTGGTCAAGCCCAGCGGTATCTGCGCCAGAAGACTTCTCTCGCTCTAGACAAGCTGCTTTTATCCGTGTACACTGCGACACGACACGGGAAAGCGTTCTAATGTGACGTTCCACCAGAGCTGAGAGGTAGTCTCACAATGCCTCGATTAGCCCTCGATCGCCTCCGCCAAGCGATCATAGGGAGACTGCGCAACAAGATCGTGCTGCCTTTTATGGCGCTGACCCTCTTGTTGGCCGCCGGTGGCACCTATCTGATGGTGCGAACCAGCAGCCGCTCCCTCGAGGATCGCCTGACGGCTTATCTCACAGAGGCCGCTGCCTCGTCGCGTGTGGCTCTCGTACGTGAAGAAGACGAGCTCCTTGCCTCGCTGCGCGCAATGGCATATACCGTTGGCGTGCAGGAGGCTCTCGCAGCCGAGGATACCAAAGAGCTGGCGCGCTTGTTGGTGCCCCTCAAGATGAATGATCGGCTGGACCTGGTTCAACTTCACACGGCTGGTGGCGACCCTTTGTGGGGCCTGCGCCACGATCCACGCCAGAGCGGCGCTTCTCACTTTGACCTCACGCTGACCTATGGCGAAGACATTGCCGCTCTCTCATCGTTGCTCCTGTCAGGCCACGTTGACGATCTGGGTGACAAATACAGTGCCATCGTGTCCACGCCCGATGGCCCGGTGCTGGCCGTAGGGATGCCCCTTCAGGGTGCGGAGGGGGTGCAGGGGGCCGTGATCGTAGGGCGTTATTTGACCCAGGTCACCCGGCTCCTCGGCGATGCCGCTCTGGCTCGCGTGCGCCTGCTGGATGCTGACTGGCGCCCCTTCTCGGGGGTGCAGGATGCCGGTATCCTCGCCTCGGAACGGGGAGCTTATGTTCTATCCGATGATCCCGATCAGGCATTCATCCTTCCAGAGGTGCGCAGCGGTCTTGGGTATATGGTCGCCTATACGCCCCTGCGGATTCGAGCAGCGCCCGTGGGCTGGATCGAGATCGTCCTCAGTGCCGAGTACGTCACTGCCGCCAGCCGACAGGCCGCCTTGCGCATGATGATCCTGTTCGTGGGAGGGGCTCTGGCCGTCTTGGTGATGGGCACCCTGATCGCCGGGCGTATCACCCAGCCTCTGCATCGTCTGTTGCAGACCGTGCAAGAGATCACCCAAGGGGATCTGTCACGTCGCGTTGACCACCTGGGCCCTGATGAAGTGGGGCAACTCGCTGGCGCATTCAACCAGATGACGTCATCGCTGGAGGAGCATACCCGCGAACTGGGGCAGCGCATCGCCGAGCTGGGGCTGCTGCATACAACAAGCGCGGATCTCAACCGCACTATGGATCGGCAAGAGATCCTCTCCGTGGCGCTGCGCTCTATCCTCGATGCGGGATATGCCACGTTGGGGGCGGTTCTTCTCCGGTCAGAGACGGGGGACGCGTGGGTATGGGCTGCTAGCCTTGGGCAGGATGGTGCATCGGGCCTGCCCGTTGCTGGCCAGAGAGTGTATGCTGGCCGCAATGGGATATCGCAGATCTTGGAGCAAGCGCACGGACAGCCCCGCATTCTCAATACGCCGGCAGAGATTCAGGAAACCGGTACGCTGCTCGGCATCTCTGCGCAAGTGGGTGCGCTGATGATGCTCCCCCTTGCCGTAGGCAACAATGCCTTTGGCTTGATCGCTCTGGGGCACCCCGACAAAGGCGCCTATTCGACCGATACTCAGTTGCGTGTCATTCAGACGATCTCGACCGAGACGGCCGAATCACTGCAGAGAGCACATCTCCACGCCCAGGTTAGCAGCAAGGTCACCCAATTGGCCAGTCTGCACCAGGTTTCGCGCACCATCAGCGCCCGCTTGTCTCAGGATGAGGTCCTTTCGCAGGTGTTGACGAGTGTTATGCAGATAACCGGCGCCGATGTTTCCGTGGTCGCCCTGATCGATCCGGACAGTGGGGAGCTCTACCCCGCGGCACGGCGCGGTGCCCATGATTCCCAGGTATGGGCGGGCCGCGAGCTTGCCCAGCACGCAAGCCATGATGGACAGGCCCTGACGGTTACAGATGGCCAGATCACGCTCATCCCTTCTGATGTCGATGACGTCGAACTGGGCACGGCTCTCTGTGTCCCGATCTCTTCGGAAAACGAGACCATTGGAGTCATCTACGTCTCTCGCCAGGACACGCAACACCCCTTTGCCTCCCAGGACTTGGGCCCGCTGCAGACAGTGGCGGCGCAGGCCGGTGTCGCCATGCGAAATGCCCGTCTGTACGAGAGTATCCATAGTATGTACGAGAACGTGGTGCAGTCGTTGGCCAGCGCCGTGGATGCACGTGATCCGTATACCCATGGTCACTCTCACCGGGTCTCGGCCAATGCAGTCGCGGTCGGACGATGTATGGGGTTGGGAGAAGAAGCTATCCGCCGACTCAGAACGGCTGGGCATCTGCATGATGTGGGCAAGATTGGCGTGCGGGATGCCATATTGCTCAAGCCCGGCGCCCTGTCAGAATACGAGATGGACTCGATCCGAGAGCATCCAGTTGTCGGGGTGCGCATCCTAGAGCCGGTGGGTTTTGACAGCGAGATCATAGCGGGCGTGCTCGGCCACCATGAGCGCTATGACGGGCGCGGTTACCCACATGGCGTCAGCGGGGATGCGCTTTCTCTCCACGCCCGCATCCTGGCAGCGGTGGACGCGCTTGACGCCATGACTTCGGATCGCCCCTATCGTCAAGCACGGAGCGTGGAATATGCCCTCAAGGAACTCGACATCCATGCGGGGACTCAGTTTGATCCGCAGGTTGTCCGCGCCCTTATCCAGGCTATCGAGGCGGACGAGATCCTGCTGCCTACTCAGGTATCAGAGGTGGATCTGCCATGACGCGTCAGTCGCCGAACCGGCATGACGATCAGGCCTCCGGCCGCCGCGACACGTTCTGGTTTCTACTGCTCCTGTTGCCGTGGGTGGTCCTTGTGCCCGCTCTCGCCGCCTATGGCGCCCGCTGGCGGCCCCAAGCGATAACGCGAGCGTTGCCATCGGTGGCTTGGGCCAACTATGGTCGTGATGAGGCTGTCATGTACCGAGCGCCATTGGACCTTGGCATCGTGCGTGACATCCTGCAGGATGAGATCGTGGCCGAGATGCGCTATCAGCCCGAGTCAGTCCGCGGGGAGCAGATCCTTGGAGAGCGGCTGGTGGCCCTAGAGCAGATCGTGCCCAAGAGCGGGACCGAGAACGGGTCGCCTGGACCTATTCCCCCACCTGGCGCTACACCGGTCCATGATGATGGGCCTCCTGCCATCCATACGCCGTTGCCAACTGTGGCACCGCCAACCGCGACGCCGAGTCCTACGTTGGAGCCGTCCCCGACGGTTCGCATGGTGACAATTACGCTAACGCCTACCCCGATTCCAACAGCAACGCCTACGCCTATGCCGATTCCAACAGCGACACCAACGGATATACCTGCGCCGCCGGCTGTACCGACCAGTACCATGACGCCGCCTATAGTTACGCCGACCTACACGCTGACACCGACACCGATGCCGACCCATACGCCCAAGGCAACATATACGGTGACGCCAACCCATACGCCGGCGCCGACCTATACGCCAATACCGTCACCAACGCAC
>SLPC01000215.1 GCA_007132185.1 Anaerolineae bacterium
CGCGGCCTGACAAAGAGCAGTTGGCGGGGTGGGTGACGGGGGATGGCCTCTGAGCTATGAGATACGTAGAGATGAACACGAGATGATCAGCGGAAGGCCGTTGGTCTATGCTCGCTCGACCGACCAAGGCGGTCAGTACAAAGGAGATTCTCTGTGGTTAACAACAGGGTGCGGGAAGTGTTCGTCGCCCGGATCAAGGGACTCATGGCGCAGTATGAGGAGTCCAAGGCAATCGATCATGGGCCAACCGTAGGGGCTATGCGCGAGGGGTATCTCAGACGATTCATCCGCGAGCTTATGCCGCCGAAGTTCGCGCCAGTATCGGGATTCATTGCTGACATGAAAAACAACACAAGCCCGCAGCTTGACATGATCTTTCTGGATCGGTCGGAGTTGCCGACAGTGGCCCTATTGGACGACATAGAGATCGTCCCCTTTGAGATCGCACTGCTCACAGCAGAGGTCAAGAGCACGCTGCGGACGCAGGATCTGGAGCAGACGAGAACCCAGAGAGATGCCATCCTTAGCATGGAGTCAGACTTTATGCTGAGCTCACCATACTCTACTCGTAAGCGTATCGATGGTCGTAACAAGGTAGGTATGATGCTACTAGCCTTCGAGTGCGAGGTGGCTGAAGAGAGGCTTGAACAGTGGGTAAGAGAAATGCATGATCCGGCAGGCGTTTGCATCCTGAGCGGCGACAAGGGGCCTCTATCCATATTCGACGAAGTGATTACACAGACGCCCCGGGAAATAACCACTCTTAGAGCCAGCGATTCCAATGATCCGGAGCCCGTCTTGGCCTTTGTCGGAGCTATGTATCGCTCCCTCTATTACTTGCAGCTCTTCAACTCGACGGCGACAGATCAAGAGCTGCAGCGCACTTGGGATAGTCATGCACTATGGCTATGGGAGTGCTATCTATCAGAGCACCATGTGAAACACGTGAGTAAATTCAGGCAGGGTGACTCACACTGAGGGATACATCAGGTGTACGGTTAGCATAGACTTTTGGGGCCATCTCCACCGAGCGCAGGCTCGTCTACATGGCCATGACCCGCGCTCGTAGGCGGCTATACCTAAGCTATCAGGGGCGCTGGCCAGACCAGCTAGAGGCCGTGTGGCCTCACCTGGACACAACGCCAGGTTGAGCGGGCGGGGTACAGGCCCGCTCAACCTGGTGTTGGTATGAATACAGACTCGTGCCCTACTCGCTCTGAACGCGGGTGGCGCGAGACTGCTTGGACCTCGCGGTCATTGTCGAGCGAATCTGCTTGCCCAAGCTATCAGCACCGGTGATCTGTGAGAACCGCATGCGCAGATTGCCCTCACCTCGGGCGGTGACGGTCAGCGTGCCATAGCCCAGTATCTTACCGAGCCCACCCTGCTTGATCTCGACCCGATCCACATGATGAATGGGGACTTCTATCTCTTTGCGGGGAAAGGGCCCCGTCTGGCCAACCAGCCGCTCACTGGTCAGGACCAGGCGAGTCATGAGAAACCTACCAATGCCGACAATAGTCTGCCAGACACCCACGGCCATGAGGACTACGGCTATAAACATAAATAGATCCGAAGCACCCTCAAAGCCAAACCACATCACGATACCAACTATCAGCACCACCAGAGGAATGATAAAGGCTGCTGGATGGACTTTGCTCCTGGCGATCTCGTTTTCGCCTTCTTGTAGATTTACGTTCTCTTTTTCCATTTCTTGCCCCTCCTTGAGGCTTCGCTGCTGGTCAGCCTTGACGAAAATGTGTATACATGTCTGCAATGGCTGTCAGTGTGCTGGATTCATCTTCAGCCACTTGCTGACAGCATTGGATCAAGCGCCGATATCCCAAACCGTGAACAGCGCGAGGACTGTCCTGCTGTGCGAGATGTGCTGTCGTAATCCGAGCCAGTACCAGACCCGCTACTGTTATGCGATTGGCGTGATCTATTCACCTCCTCCAAGCTCTGCGCCTGGACAGGTTCCGGCTCGCAAGCCACTCATGAAGGGTGCTACTCGGATCGCCAGCCATTATTTCGCGGGAGACAACGATGGGCATCCACGGCGCAAGAAACCTGCGATAGGTTAACGTTCGTTTCCGGAGATATTTGCACGGCCTGCGTGCCATCTAAGCAAACACACAGGTGAGACAAAAGCCCATCCCTTGCTCATTACTGGCGCCAATATAAGGCAATGATAGCGTCCTGTCAAAGCCTTGCGCACGAGCGCCTCTCGATTGCCCATTGAGTCAGACTATCCGACAGTAAGCACGAAGGATTCGCAAGGTTGACGCCCCACGCGTATGCCGATATCCTCCCGGACATTGGGTATCTACAACCCATGCAAGACCTAAAGGAGATTCATATCGTCATGCCGCAGAACAGCCCTGCCCAGCCCCTGGATCACGTCAATACTTACTCTCGCCCATCCGATCTGCGTATCACCGACATCCGCATCGCCACCATCGTCGGTGCGCCGATGCGCTGCCCGCTCATCCAGGTCTATACCAACCAGGGCCTGGTCGGCTATGGTGAAGTGCGCGACGGCGCCAGCAAGAACTATGCCCTGATGCTCAAGTGCCGCCTCGTGGGCGAGAACCCCTGCAATGTGGATCAGGTCTTTCGCCGCATCAAGCAGTTTGGCGGTCACGGCCGCCAGGGTGGCGGCGTCAGCGGCATCGAGGTCGCCCTGTGGGACCTGGCCGCCAAGGCCTATGGCGTGCCCGTATACCAGATGCTGGGGGGCAAGTTCCGCGACCGGGTGCGCGTCTACTGCGATACAGATGTGCGCGGCAAAGATGATGGCACAGCCATGGGCCATGCGCTGCAGCAGCGCATCGATATGGGCTTTACCTTTCTCAAGATGGACGTGGGCATCGGCCTCCTCCAGGACGAGCCGGGGACGCTCACCGCCCCCCTGGGTTATCTGGACGAGCTCCGCCAGGCCATCCGGCGTCCGGGCCCCGAGTATAGCGCGGAGGAGCGCCGCGAGCTGGCGCGCAAATGGTACGCCCTCAACAATACCGCCCATCCCTTTACCGGCATTCGCGTCACCGAGCATGGCCTCGACTTTATGGAGCAGTATGTCGCCGATGTGCGCGCCGTGATCGGCTATGACGTGCCCCTGGCCACCGACCACTTTGGCCACATCGGCATCGAGGACTGCATCAAGATCGCCCAGCGCCTGGACAAGTACAATCTGGCCTGGTACGAGGATATGCTGCCCTGGCAGATGACCCAGCACTATGTGCGGCTGGCCAATAGCTGTACGACCCCCATCTGCACCGGCGAGGATATCTACCTCAAGGAGGATTTCATGCCGTTGCTGTCCTCCGGGGGCGTGTCGGTGATCCATCCTGATCTTCTTACCTGTGGCGGCATCTATGAGCTGAAAAAGATCGGCGACCTGGCCCAGGATCACGGCGTGGCCATGGCGATTCACATGGCCGAGTCACCCATCGCCTGCATGGCCGCCGTGCACGCCGCCGCTGCCACTGAGAATTTCCTGGCCCTCGAGAACCACTCGGTCGATATCCCCTGGTGGAATGACCTGGTGACTGGCCTGCCCGACCCCATCGTCAAAGACGGCTACATCTCCGTGCCCGATACCCCCGGCCTGGGCATCGAGGCGCTCAACGACGAGGTGATCGCAGAGCACCTCGATCCCGACGATCCTGGCCTGTGGGAGTGCACCGACGCGTATGACCGGTTGGACTCGCACGATCGGCTCTGGAGCTAACAAACCGCGTCATCGCACATCTTCCTTTGCCCGATCGCGACTAGAAACTGGGAGGTCATCCATGCGCATCGGCCTTGTATTGCCCGCTATCACTGAAAGCTATCTCAAGCTGGCCCGTCAGATTGGCGCCGACGATATTGTCACGACGCTGCGAGGGCCCCAGGGCGCCCAGCCGGTGTGGGAGTTCCGCCCGCTCATGGCCCAACGCCAGCGCATCGAGGAGGCGGGGCTCACCTGGTCGGTGATCGAGAGCCTGCCCCTATCAGACACCGTCAAGCTGGGCCTGCCGGGGCGCGACGAGGAGATCGAGAATTGGCAGCGATCCCTGCGCAATATCGGCGCCGCCGGCATCCCCGTAATGTGCTACAACTGGATGGCGGTGTTCCCATGGCTGCGTACCTCGTTCAGCACGCGGGTTCGGGGTGACGCCCTGGCCACCAGCTACCGCCACGAGCTGATGCAGCGCGGCCCCCTGACCGAGCATGGCGTCGTGCCCGAGGAGCAGCTCTGGGATAGCCTGGCCTACTTTTTGCGGGCCGTGGTGCCCGTTGCTGAGGAGGCGGGGGTCAAGCTGGCCATCCACCCCGACGATCCGCCCCTCTCGCCCATCTGTGGCATCGGGCGCATCCTGACCCACCCCGACGCCTTTCAGCGGGTGATCGATCTCGTCCCCAGCCCCAACAGCGGCATCACCTTTTGCCAGGGCTGCTTTGCCGAGATGGGCGCCGATATTCCGGCCACCATCGAGCGCTTTGGCCGCCAGGACAAGCTCTTTTTCGCTCACTTTCGCAACCTGCGCGGCACGGCCGACGATTTCTGCGAGATGTTCCACGACGACGGCGACACCGACATGTTCGCCGCCATGCAGGCCTACTATCGAGTTGGCTTCCCGGGCCCCATGCGCCCAGATCATGTGCCCGCCCTGGAGGGCGAGCCCAACGATCGCCCCGGGTACAGTCTGTGGGGCCGCTTTTTCGCCGTGGGCTATATGCGGGGCCTGATCGAGGCGGTGGAAAAGACGATGGGCGCCGGCACCACCGAGTAGAATAAGACCCTGTTCACAGCGCATTCGCCGGGAGGTGCCATGCAGATCAAGAGCATCGAGGCCATTCCGCTACGCTACACCCTGCAAGAGCCCTTTGCCTACTCGCAAAAGTGGTTCCAGCAGCGCACGGCGCTCCTGGTGCGTGTGGATACCGACGAGGGGCTGAGCGGTTGGGGCGAGGTCTACTGCCACGATGCCTGGCCCGCCCTCAAGGCACTGATCGAGCAGGTCTATGCGCCCCTGCTCGTGGGGCGTGAGGCCCTGGCCCGCAGTGTGATCTGGGAGCTGGTGTACAACTGGACGCGGGATTATGGCCAAAAGGGTCTCACCACCTCGGCCCTCAGTGGCATCGACATTGCCCTGTGGGACCTATATGGCAAGACCGTTGGGCTGCCCATCGCGGCGCTGCTGGGCGGCCTGGTGGGCGCCCCGGTGCCCGCCTATGCCACCGGCCTCTACCTCACCCACGCCGTCGAGGGCGATCCCGGCCTGTTGGCCGAGGAGGCGGCAGACTATGTGGCTCAGGGGTTCCGCGCCGTCAAGCTCAAGGTA
>SLPC01000117.1 GCA_007132185.1 Anaerolineae bacterium
CCAGCCCTGGCCTGACAGCGATTGGGACGGCTGGATGAAAGCTTATCAGGCCGAGCCACCGGAGCTAGAAGCCACTCTGAACGCTTGGGAGACCGAGCGCCGGCGTTCGCTGGCCTGGCTGCGCAGCCTCGTCGCGCCCGATTGGGATGCAACCTACCAGGCGAACTGGGGCCCCATCCGTGCCGGCGATGTGCTGGCGGCCTGGGCCGCCCACGACATTCTGCACCAGCGCCAGCTCGTACGACTCCGCTACGACCGCATTGTCGCTCGGGCAGCGCCCTATGGCGTACGCTATGCGGGCGAGTGGTAGCGAAGCCGATACGGCTCGGCGTCAAGGCACGCTCTCGACCAGAACTGTTCACCCACGATTCGTGCAGGCCTTTTCGCACTTGCTTGGCGAGAATCACACGCTATGCTACAATGCCCGCGTGCGGGCGTCGTGCATTAGGTATGTCCGCAGAGCTCACCGAGTCAAGCCTCGCCAGCCGGTTAGAACGACGGGGAACGAGGCCTACTTCTCGTACTGTTATCATTCGGATTCCAGCACGCCGACCATGTGGCTGAACCTGTTCGGATTGCGCCATCCGATAGGACCTATAGGTGGCTGGGCACAACCCTTTTAGGGTACCACAACGCTCCTTCTGCATTATAAGCTCTGGTGCCGCGCGCGGCATGCATAGCCCTGGCGGGCTCGCCCGCCCCCATTGACAGTCCCAGCGCCGCTGGGTGGGAAGGAACATCTATGCTCCAATTTGACGCCCTTGTGATGCTGACTCGTGGAGTCGCTGGGATCACCTGGCAGGCCCTGGTCATGATGGCTATCGGCGGCGTGCTGATCTGGTTGGCTGTCAAGCACCAGTTCGAACCCCTGCTCTTGCTGCCCATCGGCCTTGGCTGCATCCTGGTGAACATCCCCTATGCGCCCCTGGTCGAGGAGGGTGGCCTCTTTGATGTGCTGTACAGAGCAGGTATTCAGAACGGGCTCTTTCCCAGCCTGATCTTTTTGGGGATCGGCGCCATGACCGACTTTGGCCCCCTGATGCAGAATCCCAAGTACGTGCTCTTTGGTGCTGCTGCCGAGTTTGGCTGCTTTAGCGCCCTGCTCATGGCCATGCTCCTGGGCTTTAACCTGGCCCAATCGTCCGCCATCGCTATCATCGGCTCGGCCGACGGCCCTACCGCTATCCTGGTCTCTTCGCTGGCAGCGCCCGAGATGCTGGGCGCCGTAAGCGTGGCCGCCTATTCTTACATCGCTCTGGTGCCGGTGATTCAGCCTCCCATCATCCGCCTGTTGACCACGCGCAAAGAGCGGATGATCCGTATGCCCGTCAGCACGCGAACCATTCCCCTAAGGCAACGGATCTTTTTCCCTATCGGCGTCACTCTGGTCTGTGGTCTGTTGGCCCCCGAATCGCTGCCCCTGATCGGTATGCTGATGTTCGGCAATCTGGCCCGCGAGTCGGGTGTGGTGGCCCGTATCGAACAGGCTGCGAACCACGAGCTTACCAATATCGTCACTATCTTTTTGGGCATCACGGTCGGCTCCACAATGGGTGCCGATCGTTTTTTGCGGCAGGAGACCCTGATGATCCTGGGCCTTGGATTGCTGGCCTTTATATTTGGAACCTCGTCCGGTCTCTTGCTCGGCAAGCTGATGAACCTACTCTCGGGGGGCAAGTTCAACCCTCTCATCGGTGGCTGCGGCATCTCGGCCTTTCCCATGTCTGCACGGGTGGCCCAGCGTGTCGCTCAGCAGGATGACCCCAACAACTTTATCTTGATGCACGGCCTGGGCGCCAGCACGTCAGGTCTGATCGCCTCGGTGATCACGGCAGGTTACCTTCTCTCTCTGGTGACCTAGAGGATCTCTCTGGCAGCCCAGAACAGTATACAGGCCCCCATCTCTGCTATCTCCAGGATGGGGGCCTGATTGCGTCTCGATCAGTCGCGGAGACGAGCCTTTTACCCCTTTACATAGTAGGGAACGAACCAGGGCGGTCACCCTCTGGGCCCCATGCGGCGCGCCAGCCAGACTCCCAAGATGGTGATTGCGACGATCAATCCCCCTAGAACCGCCACATCGCCAGAGATGTCTGCCCAGACCGCGTCATGCAGGCTCATCTCGATGATGGGCGCCAACATATAGTAGCTGGGAAAGAGGCGGGCTATCCAATCAGGAAGCTGCGGGAAAAGATAAAAGAGCGCCGGAGCCAGCAATAGGATGCCGATCGCTTCGATCACGGCATACAACGTTACTACATCACTGATGAACAGCCCCAGGACGAGCCCCATCTCGGCCGCCAGGAGTGCACTCAGTATGATCACGCCGATCAACAATGCGGGCTGCGGGCCAAAGGCATCGTTGATGCCCAAAAGCACCACGCCCATGACAATCGTGATGATCATACCGGCCAAGCCCTTGGCCACCAGTAGCTGAGCCAACGACATGGGTGTGGCCGTCAGCGCCATGAGCGTCTCGGCCTGCTTTTCCTTGACCAGCACCGTGGCCGGGATCAACATGCCGCCATAGACGATGACCATGATCACCACGAGCGGGAACAGACGCTCCTCCCAGGGCGGAATCTCTTGCCGCTCGGGCTGTAAGATGGTCACCTCAATAGGCAGCTCTTGCCCCGCGACGATTCGCGCCTCTCGTTCGATGCTGGTGATGACGATCTCTCGCTGGCTCTCCAGGCTCTCGCCCCAGATATAGAAGGTGATCGTTGGCTCCTCATCCTCAGCCAGCGCCTCATCGAGCCCCTCGGGCAGCACCGCACCCACCTCGTGGTCGCCGCGCAATACGGCGTCCCGCAACGCGTCCTGTTGCTCGTAATGGGTGATCGTCAGATGGCCGCGCTCGGCCAATCGCTCCGGTAGCTGTGAGGCGCCCTGATCGAAAAGGCCCAGCCGAGGCTCGCCCAGGACCGGACTATCTACCACGGCCGAGATCACGAGCGTGGCTATCAGGGGCACCAGCACCGCAAAGATCAGGATCAACCCCGGGCTGCTGTAGAGCATATCCTTGCGAATCACCGCTACAATGCGCGCAAGGCGAGATGCAAGACTCATCGAAATTTCGTCCTTAGCACCAGGACACCCGCGATGCCCAGAACCACACAAAAGGCCAATAGAATGGCCATCTCTTGCCACACATTCCCCCAACCCATGCCGAGGTTCAAGGCGCGGTGCAGAGCCACTGACAAGTAGTGAGTGGGAATGAGCAGGCCCCATCCGGTGATCGTGCCGGGAAAGAGAATATCAAAAGGCGGCGCACTCAGGGGAATCATGATGAGAAAGCCCAGGGCCATCAGCGTGGGCGTATCCCAGCCGGTGGCCGCCATCAAAAAGCCAATGCCTATCACAAGCATGGCCCCCAGGAGAACAAGTATGAGCACGATGAGGGTCTGCTGGGCCAGCGCCCCGATGATCATAAGCACTACAAACACCTGCCCGAACGCTATCAGGATGCCACCGATGCTCTTGGCCACAAAGAACTCGCCGATCCCCATGGGTGTCGACATCAGCGCGTCCGCTGCGCCCGTCTCGATCTCGCTGGCTATCAGCGCGGCCTGCCCCATCGTCGCCACGAGCAGGATTATGGTCACGATCAGCGGCACCATCCGATCACGGGGTGCAATGGGATCCCCTGCCAGGTCAGGCCCCAGCACCTCCCTTTGCGTCATGATGGGAGCCGGCTGCTCCAGCATCTCAAAGAACAGACTCTGTACCAAGACGCGCATCATCTCGGCAGTCTCGGGCGGCGCATCATCAGGCAGATAGGCCGTGACCGAGGGACGCGCCCCCATTGCCAGCTCGACCAGCAGATTGGCGGGTATGACCAGCCCGGCATACACCGCATCGCCCTGTATCGCCTGCTGCAGCTCCTCTTCCGTGTCAAACCACCGCAACTCCAGCCCGTCAACCTCGAGATCCTGGTGCAAGGCCTCATCCAGCTCGGGTGCATAAAGCCCCAGCGAAAAGTGATCCTCTACAGTGGCTGGCAACGCCAGATAGATGCCGACAAAGAGGGCCAGATAGAGAAAGGTTATGATGCCAAAGTAGGGGTTACGGGCAAAGCGGATCAGGTCGTTGCCAACCAGCGGGAATATCGTACGCCACTGCATCAGGCCAACTCTCGTCCGGTGATCTCGATAAAGATGTCTTCCAGGGTGGCCTCGCGGCTATGGATGGTGACCACCTCATGCTCACGAAAGAGAGCCTGCAGCTCATCGGGCGTGTCAGGCTGATCCATGACCACCTCACGCTGCTCCAGCCGATCCTCTGCCCCACGCACCTCGGCCACAACCATACGCTGGCCATATTCCTGCTTGAGGTTGTGGGGTGTGTCTAACGCCACGATCTCTCCCCTGTCGATAAAGGCAACCCGGTCAGAGAGACGATCCGCCTCCTGCATGTCGTGGGTGGTGAGAAACACGGTGACGCCGCGCTCGTGCTCCTCCAGGATGATGTTTCGGATGGCCTCGGCAGACACCGGATCGAGGCCTTCGGTAGGCTCATCCAAAAAGAGAATGCGAGGCTGATGCAGCAGCGAGCGCGCTACCATCAAGCGTTGCTTCATCCCCTTGGAGTACCCCGACACCTTGTCGCGGGCCCGGCCGGCAAGCCCCACCCGCTCGATGAGCGCATTGAAATCCAGGTCCTTGACGCCAAAGAGCCTGGCAAATAGCTTGAGGTTCTCTACGCCAGTCATCTCCTCATACAGGTTGGTCACCTCAAAGCAGACTCCGATCTGGGCCTGGATGGTGGCCGTCTCACGGGTAATATCCTTGCCCAATAAGAACGCCCGCCCCTTGTGGGGGCGGCGTTGGCCGATCAACATAGAAACCGTAGTGGTCTTGCCGGCGCCGTTCGGCCCCAGGAAGCTAAAGATTTCGCCTTTGGCCACCTCAAAGCTGATTCCATCTACTGCCACCAGATCCCCGTAACGATAGACCAGGTTCTCGGCCACAATGGCATTCTCTGGCATAGCATACGCCTTTATCATTCTGACTGGCTCTCACCGAGGCAGGCTCAAACCAGAGCAACATCCTTGCGCAGGGAATCCGCTTTATAGGCAGAGCCCCGGTAGTAGACCGGTCAAGCCACGGATCTTGCAGACCATCCCAAGCAGGATGCCCGTTTGTTCAACTATTGTCTCATATCGTAGCATATATTGACGCCTTGCACAAGACTATGTAGACATAATCGCAGGGCTAACGCATTCTAACCTCCGAGAACCTTCAAGAGGTAGTTTGTGTCCCAGGCCGCCTTTAGGCGCTTGCCCTTGATGCCACGGCGAAGAGTCGTCTCCTGTTTGAGGAGATTCA
>SLPC01000224.1 GCA_007132185.1 Anaerolineae bacterium
ACATGTACGCTGTGGTCGATGGCCGCGCCGCCCCCCGAGCGCTCCAGCTCGATAAAGAAGCCCCCCGGCATCAAGCCGCGGTTGGTGGTCCGTAAGGCCAGGATCTCGCCCAGGGCCCCCGCTGCGACCCGTTCCTGCAGGGCGCCAAAAGCCGGGCTGAAGGGACAGGGAAACGCCGTGCCCAGTACCAGATCACGCCGGGCAAAGGCATCGATCATGGCCAGAGCGTTGACGCGATTGGATGCCAGGGGCTTTTCCACCAGAGCGTGGACGCCAGCCTCGGCAGCGCGCAGGGCCATGGGGGCATGATCGGCGTTGGCCGACGTGATAATGACCGCATCCACCTGCTCGAGCAGTTCGTCAGCGCTCTCGACCCAGTCCAGGCCATGCTCACGCGCCGCCTCGCGGGCGCTCTCGCTCTGCTCCTCATCCACAACCCCAGCCCAGGTTACCTCCGCGTGGGAAGCAAGGCAGGTCAGATAGCCATAGGCGTGCATGTGGGCCAGACTCCATACTCCGATGCGCATGTTGCTCTCCTCTCTACAGGCTCACGGCCTGGCCCGACTCGGCCGACTCCAGAGCGGCCAGCCCCACCCGCAGCGCCCCCAGGGCCTCCTGCGGCGTAATCAGAGCCTCCTCCTGGCCCCGGATGCACCGGCAAAAGTGGCGCAACTGGGTCACATAGGGGCTTTCGACGGTATATGTGGTCGGAAGATGAACACCCGTCGCGGCTTGGGAATCGCGCAGTTGGACCCGCAGCGCCGTATCCTGATCGCTGTCATAGGTCAGCAACCCCGCATCGCCCGCGATCTCGCCGTGGGTGCGAGAGCCCGTCAGTGACACCATAGAGCTCTCGATATGGGCGATGGCCCCACTCCAGAGCCGAACCGTGGTGAGGGCATAGTCCGGGGCCGAGTGCCCGCCCTGCGAGATGGCCCGACAGTAGACACGCTGCGCCCGCCCGCAGGCCCACAGCAGCCAGTCGAAATCGTGGACTCCCATCTCCAGCAGGGCTCCACCACTCACCGCCACGTCGGTGCGCCACCCTGTGAGAGTGGGGCCCGTCTCGCGCGTCATGCGAATGACCGCGGGCTGGCCCACAGCGCCGCCCTGGATCAGGTCATGCAGGCGGCGAAAGGCAGGAAAAAAGCGCACTACATGCGCCACTAGAAGCTGCACTCCGGCGTCGTCGGCGGCCTCGATGATTTCCTCGGCCTGAGCCAGCGTGCGCGCCAGCGGCTTTTCACAGATAACGTGCTTGCCCCCACGAGCCATGGCCACCGCTGACTCGGCGTGAAAGGCGTTGGGCGTGCACACAATGGCCGCGTCCACGTCCGGCGCGTCGGCGACCTCCTGCAGCGTCTCGCAGGTCCGGGCGCCCACCCTCTCGGCCAGGGCGACAGCGTGGCGGGGCGTGCGGCTCCACACGGCAACCACCTCCGCCTCGGCGATCTGTTGCGCGCAGGCGGCGTGGCGGGCGCCGATATGCCCCGCACCCAGAATGGCGAGGCGAACGGGCGTGTCAGCTTGGGTCATCTCTCTCATCTCTCCTTTGCTCCGAGGACCTAGCCAGGCACCTTACCTTTGTCGATGACAAAAACCAGCTCGCTCTCGTAGACATGCTCGGTCACGGCCCACGGCTGGTCCTGCACCAGCTCGGCAAAGCGCGCGCGATAGTGTGCCGGCATGCCCCGGTCGCGGCGGCCGCCGAGGGACTGCATGGGAAAGGACACCACCAGATGGCGGGCACGCACCTCGTGCAGTAACCGCACACCCGCGGAGCGATCGAGCTGCTCGAGGCACGGGATCGTCTTGAGCAGCAGAGCTACGCCGGCCACGGTATCGGGCGTGCGGGCGCTCAGATCCAGCGCCTCGGCCGTCCCCTCCACGCCCAACAGCGGGAGAGCCTCCTGCAAAAAGGCCGCCAGATCGGTGTAGACATCGCAGGCGGCATACCGTGCGCCGGGCGCCAGCGGCATCCACGGGATCGCCAGAGGGTTCAGCCCGCAGGCCAGATCCAGCACCGATGCGACCGGCGCCAGGTCGCCCAGCACCTCGTGGTAGAAGCGGGCCAAGAGCGGCAGGCGCTCGCGGCTGGACTGATGCGCGGCCATAGCAGTGCGGCAGACGGCCTCCAGGCGCTCGCGGTCTCCCTGGGCGGCCCGCAGGTCCGCCAGCCAGTGGCTATAGGGCGGCGCCCCGGCCATATAGACCGCCCCCGCCTGGTGCAATCGGCGCCGGGTGTTCTTGACTACCTCTTTGGCATTGCGGCGAATGGCTATCTCCTCACGAACGAGGCGTTCGATCAGCTCGGGCGCAATATGGGCATACTTGGCGTTGCGCTGCACCTGGATCGCCAGTGCCTGCACTGCATCATCCGACATGGCTACAGGCCCGCCTCGTCAGTCCCGGCAATGACCAGCACATACTCACCCCGCGCGCCGTCATCGCGTATCTGCGCCAGGAGCTCGGACAGGCGCCCCCGATCCACCGCCTCGTACAGCTTGGTGAGATCGTTGGCCAGGGCGGCCGGTCGGTCGCCGAAGACGGCCAGGGCATCCTCCAGCGAGGCCGCCAGCCGGTGCGGGCTCTCATAATAGAGCAGGGTGTAGGACAGGTTGCGGTCTGCCTCAAAGAAGCGGCGCCGGGCACCCGCCTTGCGCGGCGTGAACCCCCGAAAGACAAAGCTGTGGGTGGCCAGGCCCGAGAGCACCAGCGCCATCACAAAGGCCGTCGCCCCCGGCACCATGGTAATGGGCACTCCCTCGGCAATAGCGCGGCGCACCACGACAAAGCCCGGATCGGCGATGCCGGGGGTGCCTGCTGTGGTGACGAGAGCCACGGACTGACCGCCCCGCACCAGGCTCACGATCCGCTCCAGGGCGCGCTCCTGATTGTGTTCGTAGAAGGAGATGAGCGGCTTTTTGATGGCATGGTGCTTGAGAAGGCGCCCTGTCTTGCGGGTATCCTCTGCCGCGATCACATCCGCCTGCTGCAGCGTCTCGAGAGCGCGCAGCGAGATGTCAGCCAGGTTGCCGATGGGCGTGGCCACCAGATAGATGGTGGCAGGCTCGGGCTGGCTCACCGCCTCACTCCGTCTCGTCAGTCGCCGGATCGTCCTCGGGTCGCTGCCACGAGAGAACCGGCTCCCGTGCGGCGCGCACCTCGTCCAGGCGGCGCAGGGGCGCATGGTGGGGCGCATTCTGCAGGAGCTCGGGATCCTCGCGTGCTTCTTGGGCAATACGCAGCATCGCCTCGGCAAAGCGATCCAGCGTCTGCTTGGACTCGGTCTCGGTCGGCTCGATCATCAGCGCCTCGGGCACGATCAGCGGGAAATAGTTGGTGGGCGGGTGAAAGCCAAAGTCGATCAACCGCTTGGCGATATCGAGAGCGCGCACATCCGGCGCGTCTTCCAGGCGTCCCTGCAGCACAAATTCGTGCATGCAGACCCTGTCATAGGGCAGGGGGTACACTTCGGACAGGATCGCCTGCAGGTAGTTGGCGTTGAGCACGGCGGCCATGCTGCTGTCCAAAAGACCCTGGGCGCCCAGCATCCGGATATAGGCATAGGCCCGCACCATGATGCCAAAGTGCCCGTAAAAAGACTTGATGCGGCCGATGGACCGCTCTGGCATCACGAACCGGTACGCCGTCGCGCCCGCCTCATTCTCGTCGCGGGCAACGATGGGCCCCGGCAAATAGTCCGCCAGCGTCGGCGCGGCGCCTACCGGCCCCGAGCCCGGCCCGCCGCCCCCATGGGGTGTCGAAAAGGTCTTGTGTAGGTTATAGTGCAGGACGTCAAAGCCCACATCCCCCGGCTTGACGATGCCCATCAGGGCGTTGAAATTAGCCCCGTCGCCATACACCAGGCCCCCGGCCTCGTGTACCAGGCGGCAGACCTCGAGCACGTGCTCGTCGTACAGGCCCAGTGTATTCGGATTGGTAAGCATGAGGCCAGCCAGCCGCTCGTTCAGGTGCGGCTTGAGAGCCTCGATTTCCATGTTGCCCCGCGCATCCGAGCGCACTTCGACGGTCTCCATGCCCACCATTGCGGTAGAGGCGGGGTTGGTACCGTGGGCAGAGTCGGGGATCAGCATGATAGTGCGCTGGTCGTCGCCGCGATCGCGGTGGTAGGCGCGGATCATCAACGTGCCGGACAGCTCGCCGTGGGCGCCGGCCGCGGGCTGCAGGCTCACTGCCTCAAAGCCTCCCAGCTCGGCCAGGTAGCCCTGCAGCTCGTGCATGATCGCCAGGTTGCCCTGGACGGTCTCGACCGGCTGATAGGGATGGGTCTCGACCAGGCCGGTGATGCGGGCCGCCTCCTCGTTGACCTTGGGATTGTACTTCATCGTGCAAGAGCCCAGCGGGTACATGCCCACGTCCACGCCATGGTTGAGCTGTGACAGACGCACATAGTGGCGCATCAGGTCCAGCTCGCTCACCTCGGGCAGGTCCAGATCTTCGCGCAACAGGTGCTCGGGCGGAAGCTGGCTTGCGGGCACGTCCAGCTCGGGCAGGTGGGCGGCACAGCGCCCCGGGGCGCTCAATTCGTAGATTACCGGTTCCATCAGCTTACCTCCGCCAGCGCCTGCACCAGGCCATCGATCTGGGATACGGGGTTCATCTCGGTGACACAGACAAGCATCTCGTTCTCACGGGCCGGATCGACAGTTACCAGGTTGAATCCACCAAGGATACCGTGCTCGTCCAACAGGCGCCGGTTGATCTCACGCGTCGGCGAGGGGCATCGCACGACAAACTCCTTGAAGAAGGGCTGTGCATCGTCCACGGTATAGCCGGGCAGGGCAGCGATGGCCTGAGCCGCATAGTGGGCGCGGTGATAGCACAGTTGCGCGACCTGCGAGAGACCGCACTTGCCCAGCGCGCTCAGGTAGACGGCGGCCGCCAGGACGTTGAGCCCCTGATTGGTGCAAATGTTGGAGGTGGCCCGCTCGCGGCGAATGTGCTGCTCGCGGGTCGACAGGGTCAGCACATAGCCCCGATTGCCGTCGGCGTCCACGGTCTCACCGGCCAGGCGTCCGGCCATGCGGCGCACGTGAGCCTTGCGGCAGGCAAAAAAGCCCAGGTACGGCCCGCCGAACTGGAGGCCGATGCCCAGAGGCTGCCCTTCGCCCAAGACGATGTCGGCGCCGAAATCGCCGGGCGGGCGCAGCATCCCCAGAGAGATGGGGTCCGTGGAAACGACCAGCAGCGCGCCCCTGGCATGCACCTCTTTGGCGACGCCGCGCAGGTCGCTGATGCGACCGTAAAAGTCGGGGGTCTGCACGATCAGGCATGCGGTCTCTG
>SLPC01000012.1 GCA_007132185.1 Anaerolineae bacterium
AAGGAGGTGCCCCATGCCCGCCATCACCGATGTCGAGTTCCGCCGCTTTTCGGCCGTCCACCACAACGCCCAGCGCAATTGGCTCGTGGTCAAGCTCAACACCGACCAGCCGGGCCTCTATGGGTTGGGCGACGCCAGCCCCATGCGGGAGGACGAGCAAGTAATGGACCTGGTGCAGGCCTTTGTCGATGACTATATGGTCGGCCAGGACCCGCTCGATTCCGAGGTGCTGTGGACGCGCATCTATCACAATACCCAATCGCGCGGCGGGCGCCTGACATCCACGGCGCTTTCGGGCCTGGATATCGCCCTGTGGGACCTCAAGGGCAAGATCCTGGGGCAGCCCGTCTACAAGCTGCTGGGCGGCGCGCACCGGGATCGGATTCGGGTGTACGCCAATGGTTGGTACACCAATCCCGGCGCTCCGGATCTGAACGCCGAGGAGGCCCGGCGTGTTATTGACATGGGTTATACGGCGCTCAAGTTCGATCCCTTTGGGCGCGAGGCCTACTATACCATTAGCGCCGAGCAGCTCGATCTGGCCGTGGCGCGGGTGGCCGCCGTACGCGAGGCCGTCGGTCCCCATGTGGACATTCTCGTCGAGGCCCACGCGCGGTTCAACGTCATGAGTGCCATTCGCATCGGCCAGCGCATGGCCGAGCACCGCCCCCTGTTCTACGAAGAGCCGGTTTCGGAGGAGAACATCGGCGAGCTGCTCGAGGTGCGCCGCCGGGTGGACATTCCCATTGCCACAGGCGAGAGACTGTATTTAAAGTTTCCCTTTGCCCAGATCATCGAGGCCCACGCCGCCGACGTGTTGCAGCCCGATATCGCCAATGCCGGAGGCATCACCGAGCTGAAAAAGATCGCCGCCATCGCCGAGAGCAAGCACATCACCATGGCGCCCCACAACGTCTGCTCGCCCGTGGGGGCCCAGGCCGAGTTCCACCTGGATGCATCCATCATCAATCTCGAGATCCAGGAATACCACGCCGAGTTCTACTCGCCCCACTATTTCACCGTCTTCGAGGGCTTTCCGCGGCAGGTGGATGGCTATGTGACGTTGAGCGATGCACCGGGCCTGGGGCTGGAACTGGTGGAGGACGAGATCGCGGCGCACCCGCCCCTTGAACGCACCTCGGCACGGGGCGGCAGGCATAAGGGGATCTAGCCGTCGCTCTCGGGAGCCAACGTATCAGCCCGGCGCGTGCGCATATGCAGGCGCAGGGCGGCAATGCCTACATAGACCGCGCCCATAAGGATCAGCGTCGCGCTAATGCCCAGCATGGGCTGAAAGCCGAGCCACTGGGTCAGCGTGCCGCCGGTAGCGCCGCCCAGGATGGCACCCAGACCGCCGGCTGACCCGTATAGGCCGGCCACGCGACCCCGCTGGTCCTGCCCACGTACCTCGGTGGCATAGGCCATGGCGCCAATGGTGAATGCCGAAAACGCAAATCCGCGCACCAACTGCACCCCCAGTATCCAGGGCATGATTGGGGCCACGATGTAGCCGATGAACACCATCGCCCAGGCGATAAAGCCCAGGCAGAGCATCGGCAGTCGGCCGGTGCGGTCCGAGAGCCAACCCGCCAAGATCATGAGCGGGAACTCGGACAGCGAGGCCAATGCCCACAGGCGGCTCATCACCGTCGGTGTGTAGCCGACCTCGGTCACCATGTAGAGGGCCCATACCGAATAGACGGCGCCCATGCTCAGCGACCAGAGGAACGACGAGACCAGCAGGGGGGCCAGCGGCAGCAAGTGGGCGACGTCGCCTGTGCTGACCTGCCGAGCGCGTGTGCCGATGGTGGGGCGTGGTATGCGCAGGCGGGTGACGCGCTGGCGCAGCGACCGCGACAGCGTCCCCGGCATGGCCACCAGAGCGGCCCAGAGCTCTGCTACCAGCGGGCGGCCGCCGGGCTGTGAGGGCTCTTTGATGAGCAGGGCGATCAGGGCTGCGGTCAGCACCAGGCCACCGGCGATGCCAAAGGGCGCGCGCAGCGAGAGTCGATCGGCGACGAGCCCCGCATTCAGGGCCATGAGCCCAAACCCCAGCGATCCCATGCCGCGATAGGCGCCCACCCTGCGCCCGCGCGCCTTGGCCCGGTCGTCCAGCAGGTCGCCCATGAGCGCCAGGCTGGCGGTGCCGTAGGCGGCCTGGGCCACGGCGTTGAGCACATACCAGGCGTACAGGAAGCGGTAATCGGGAGCCAGGGCGATCAACACATCGCCGGCGGCCAGCAGCACCAGGCCCAGCACCAGGATGGCCTTGCGACGGGCCAGTCGGTCGAGAAAGCCGCCCCAGAAGGTATTGGCCGCCACAGCCGTAAGGGACGAGACCGTGCCCAACATGCCGATGGCGACATAGCTCGCGCCCAACGACTCGGCATAGAGGGACGACACGGGCCCCGTGATACCGCGTGACATGAACAGTATAAAGCCGATCAGCGTGAGCAGAGCGTAGGCGCTCATTGTGTATCCCTCGTATTGCACCGGCAATGCCCGATTCTAGTGCGTTTGGGCGCTGCGCCCAAACGGGCGCTACGCACATACCGGAGCTGTATCGCCCACAATGGATGGATGACAATTGTTGGGTTGGCCATTGACAAGCGGTTTACCTATGCTAAACTGTATGTGTAGCTACGGTAGGTCGGTATTATATCGTATGTGATGGGAGGTCAGTATGGACGAGCAGATGGTTTCCTTTCCGCGTCTCAACGAAAAGGCGCCCGATTTCGATGCGCCGACCACGGCCGGCCAGCGCAAGCTCTCTGACTACAAGGGCAAATGGCTGATCCTGTTCTCGCATCCGGCGGATTTTACACCGGTATGCACCACAGAGTTTGTGGCATTTGCCGAGATATATCCCCAACTGCAAGAGCGTGACGTGGAGCTCTTGGGGCTGAGCATCGACAGCATCTACTCGCACATTGCCTGGGAACGGCGGATTGAGGAAAAGCTGGGGGTCAAGATTCCCTTCCCGATCATTGCAGACCTGAGCATGGAGGTCGCCAAGGCATATGGCATGGTCCACCCGGGGGCCAGTACAACGCAGGCGGTACGCGCCGTATTCGTGATTGATCCCGACCAAAAGCTGCGCGCCATGATCTATTATCCGCTGAGCAATGGCCGTAACATGGACGAGATCCTGCGCCTGATCGACTCGCTCCAGACCGCTGACAGAGAGAAGGTCGCCACTCCGGCAAACTGGCGCCCCGGCGACAAGGTCATTGTGCCTCCTCCGACGACAGCCGAGGCTGCGGAGGAGCGCATGGCCGAGGGATACGAGTGCATCGACTGGTTCTTGTGTAAAAAGACGCTCGAGTGAGCTATGGGGCGCTTGGCGACGGGCGCTCTGCAGGCAGAACGTGCGGTTGAGAGTAAATCGGGAGGCTACTCCAGCAGAGTAGCCTCCCGATCTCGTCCGCCCAGGTCACACCTGGTATAAGACTAGCCGCATGATCCTTTTCTCATCGGGTGCATAGCCCATGGGGCCTTGGGGGATGGCCTTGGCGATCTGGATATAGCCCGCGTCCATATACTCCCAGATCACCTGGAACGGGACCTTGCCCGGCACCCACTTTTCCACGATCATGGCGCCATGGCCGGGGAGCACAGTAAATACGACCTGGCGCGGGTCGTTAGGGTTGCACAGGGCCTCTGATTGCGCAAAGGCCTCTTTGATCGCCTGGGCCTGGGCGCCAGTACCGCAGGATACGAGATAGTGATAGAAGGCGTCGGCCAAGGGCATGAACTGGACATGGTCCGGGTCATAGGCGTCTACACCCCGGTGGCCATGCAGCCGGGAGCGAATCACTGGCACCTCGGCCTGGATATCCCATTCCTCGCCGAGCGTGATGCAGGGCAGGGGGCCGTCCATCTCGACCATCTCGACCGCCTCGGTGGAGGGGGGTGTGTTGAGCTTGCCCTCGACATGGCGCACCTGGGCCCCCATGCTGGTCGCCGTCACGCCCACCAGCACCGCCAGGTCATCGTCGGTGAGGTTGCCCTTGTCGACGGGACGCGCACTGCCGGTGACCGTCGCTACCAGCGCCTCCAGCTGGGGGTCCCAGGTGGCAAAGCAGCCCTCGCTATACTGGCTGGCCAACACATCAGAGACCGCCGGGATATGGATCAGGTCGTCGACCCGGATCATGCGCGTGAAAAAGTTGCGATTGCCCAGCTCGACGCCCGCGACCCGCATGGCCATGCGGGTCGTAGACTGCTCCCATTCCTCGCGGGAGATGGGCTCGTCCACCACCTCGTGATTGGTTACCTCGGAGGTGCTGGCCGTCGTCACAATGCGCAGCGCAATGTCACGGTAGAACTCGTCGGGGTTCGAGGGATTGCTGGTGGGGTGCGCCCCCACGAGGTCAAAGTGATACAGTGTCTCGGGCTCTTCATCGCCGATCAACAGGAGCAACCGGATGCACTTGGCCTGGGCCTGCAGCACGCGCTCCAGCGTCAGAATGGGGCCGCCACGCTGCCCCTGCTCCACCAGCGTTTGCCAGGCGGTAGGCGCCAGACCCTCAAAGGCGAAATCCTCGGGCCGAATGGGATCCCGCTGCAGAGCGCCCTCGAGATGCTCCATGATCTCGCGGAACTCGGCGGGGGTCATCAGTATGAGGGTGTAGAGAGAGGGCGTGTGGCTCAGACCAAAGCGGCGGCGCATGGTAAACATGAGCGCATCGCGCCAACCGAGGGGCTGGCCGTACCGATAGGTCGTCAGCACGAGGTCTGTCTCGCTATCGGGTGCGTCCAACACGGTGTGGCCCAGCTCTGCCATCTGCCTGCCGACGCCCTCCAGGACGCGCTCCATGAGGGGGTGTTCGTGGCCGGGCACGATGGCGGCGCGGACCTTGTTCAGCCAGGGATGTATCGGGCGGTCGGTTGGGGTCAATGTGCCTTCTCTTTTTCGCTGCATCGCGTTGAGGGTCCTTTCAGCGGGACGAATCCGTGTTTTATCATGACGCAGGCCAGCCCTGGAGCCGCAGGACACGAATCAGCCAGTCTCCCACAGCTGGTGACAATTCTCGAAGCACGTAAAGGTATCCTGTGAATGGATAGATAATACGTCGCTGGCGGCGCTCTAGGCCATTGATGATCTTTTGTGCCAGTTTCTCGGGCGACACCTTGGGCGAGATCCAGGATGTGCGTAGATGATCGAGCATTGGCGTGTCAATGCGTCCCGGATATATGATCGTGACGGAGATGCCCTCTTTGGCCAGATCCTGGCGCATTACCTGGGCGATGCCGCTCAGGGCGGCTTTCGAGGCCACATAGGGGCCATCGCCGGGTATTGGTATCTTGGCTCCTAGCGAGGCCATGAACACCAAATGGCCGTTGCCCTGTTGTTGCATCTGTGGCAGAACGGCGAGCGCAGTGCGCATGGCGCCGAAATAGTTGATTTCCATGGCCTGTTGCAGAGACGCGAGATCCAGTTCGGCGCTTGGAGTCTGCACATAGATGCCGGCGTTGGCAATGACGATATCGATGCGCCCCCATGTCTCGACCACACGCTGCACCAGCGCCTCGACCTGAGCATCGTCCGTGACATCCGCGGCAATGGTCAGTGCCTCTCCGCCGGCGGACGTGATATCTGCCGCTACTTGCTCCAGGCGGGAGACGCGACGTGCAGACAGGGCCACACGCACGCCCTGGGCGGCCAGAGCATGTGCCAACGCCTCTCCGATCCCACCGGACGCGCCGGTCAGGATTGCCGCTTGGCCTGCCAAGGAACGCTTCGCCAACCCTCACCTCCTAATCATATCGGAGCTATTATAGGCCAAAACGTGCGATGCACAATCAGCCCATGGCAGACTGGCGGCGCCCTATTGGTCTGCTACACGGAGCGGCTGAACCTCAGCTGTTTTCACTCTTGCATGGATCAGTAGCTGAACTCGGCTACTACCATGGTATGGTCAGAGGGGCGCTCTGCCCGGCGGGCCTCCAGGTCGATCCAGGCGTCGGTGCAGCGTTCGGCCATCGGCGACGTCCCCAGGATATGGTCCACACGCCAGCCCAACCCCCGATCCAGGGCGCTCGGTACACGATAGTCATAGTAGCTATACTGCTCGGGCTCGTCAGGATGGTGCAGACGGAACAGGTCCACAAAGCCCCAATCACAGGTTTGCTGGAAGGCCTCGCGCGCATCGGGGTGAAAGTCCACATGCTTGGCGAGGCGCTTGGGGTCGTGGACATCGATAGGCTCGGGGGCCACGTTCATGTCGCCCGCCCAGATCAAGGGCTCTTGGACAGAATAATGCCGCTCAAAGAGTTTGCGCAGGCGTTGAAACCAGGCCAGTTTGTAGGCAAACATCTCATGATCTACCTTGCGCCCCTGTGGGACGTAGGTGTTCACGATGGCCAGCTCGCCGATGCGCAGGCGGATCAGGCGCGCCTCATCTGGCTCATCGCCGTCGTCCAGGCCAAAGACAACGTCTGTCGGCTCCTCGCGCGAGAGTACCGCCACCCCGGCGTGGGATTTCTGGCCGCGATGAACCACATGATAACCCAGGTCCTGGATCTCTTGCGCGGGGAACTCGTGATCCTGCACCTTGGTCTCTTGCACGCATAGCACATCCACATCATTGTCCTGCAGCCAGGCCAGGATCTGGGGCAGCCGAATGCGGATCGAATTGGCGTTGTAGGTGGCAAGTCTGAAACGGTCATTGCTCATCAAGCTCTCTCCTCGGAAAAGTCAGCGATACGATCATAAAGTGGCGCCAGAGCACCATAGGCATCGTTGAACAACCCGTACAGGTCACCATAGCGGCGCGAGACGTCGGGTCGCGGGGCCTCGGCGGGCTCGACCTTGACCAGGTGATTCACAACGTCGTAGCCCTCGAACAATCCTACGCCTACACCCCCCGCCACGGCAGCCCCCAGCGAGGTGGCCTCCACCGTAAGCTGCGCGCGCAACAGCGGCAGATCGAGCACGTCAGCCAGGATCTGCCGCCACAGGGCCGAGCGCGCTCCGCCGCCGATCACCCGTAGATCCCGGATCGGCGCGCCCTGCTGCCGAAAGGCATCCAGGATGATGCGCAAGTTGAGAGCCACTCCCTCCAACACTGCGCGTGCCATCTCGGCTCGGCCATGGGCCATGGTGAGGCCTACAAAGCTGCCCCGCGCCTTGGGGTTCCAATGGGGGCTGCGTTCGCCGATCAGGTAGGGCAAAAAGAGCAGGCCCCCGGCGCCTGGCTCAACCTGGGATGCGAGGGCGTCCAGTCTGGCGTACTGGCGCTCGTCGGCATCGCCGCGCAAGAGGCGCTCTAGCCAGTCGAAAGAGCCCCCAGCGCACTGCATCGTTCCGGTGGGGAACAGGTAGGCAGGATCCAGATGGGCAAAGGTAAAGGTGCGCTGCAGTGGATCATAGAGTGGGTCAGGGCTGACAAAGGCGATCCACGAGGAAGATCCGATGTAGCAGTAGGCGTCGTGCAGGCCCACCACCCCGGCTCCTGCCGTGGCGCAGGCCCCATCTCCGCCGCCGATCACCACCGGCGTGCCCATGCGCAGCCCAGTCTCTCGCGCCGCGGTAGGCGTAACATGGCCCACCACGGTGCTCGAAGGCACGGCAGGTGGTAGCAGATCGGGCGAGAGCTCCAGGGCCTGCAGGATCTCGTCCGACCAGCGTCGCTCCTGTAGGTCGAACAGGTTGGTGCCCGAGGCGTCAGAGTAGTCGGTGGCATAGGCGCCAGTCAGTCGAAAGACGGCATAGTCCTTGGCCTGCAGGAAGCGGCGGGTCTGCCGAAAGATGTCGGGCTGATGCTGGCGCAGCCAGAGGATCTTGGACGCTGTGTAGCTTGCGCTGGCGCGATGCCCCGTGATGCGGTAGACACGTTCTGCCGTGAGGGCCTGGGCCAGGCGTTCGGCCTGGGCCCCGGCGCGTTGGTCGGCCCAGATGATGGCTGAGCGTAACGGGTTGCCCGCGGCGTCGACGGGCAAACAGCCCATCATCTGGCCCGAGAAACTGATCACAGCCACATCGTCCGGCGTCACGGCATTTTGGGACAAGAGCAGGCGCGTCGAGTTGGCCACGGCGTCGCACCAGTCGGCGGGATCCTGCTCGGCCCACGACGCCCGCGGATAGGCCGTTTCATAGGAGCAGGTCGCACTGGCCAGCAGAGCGCCTGAGGGATCAAAAAGCGATGCTTTGTTGCCCGTAGTGCCCAGATCGTGGGCCAGGATCAGGGAGCTCATTTCACTTCTCCAAGGTCTCCTCATGCCAGGCGAGCCCGTCCTCGGATAGCTCGTATACCCAGTAGCGGTACGGTCGCTCACAAAAGGCTGGCGTCACGGCGAACCAGGTGTCATCAACCGCGAGGGGAGGCACGCCCTTGTGATAGTGGCCGGAGAGCACCAGGCGCACCCTGCCGCTGCGGACGATCTGTTTCTGCAGCGCCTCGGCATCGGCATAGCTGTAGGGGTAATTGTCGTTCAAGGGCGGCCACACGACATAATGCTGGAGGTGCACTTGGGGAAGCGGATTATCATCCTCCAGCACCGACGCGAACCTCTCTCGCTCGTCGCCAGTACGGTAGGGGACATACCCTTGGCCCTGCCGGTCCTGAAAGGTCAACACCCGATAGCCGGCGATGACACGTTCGGGCGTGGGGGGGAACACCTGATGGCAGAGTTCGTCGAGATCATGGTTGCCCGGCATGACGATAGATAGGCAGGATATCTGAGCCAGTAACTGGCGCATCAGGATCAGGTCCGACAGGGCCAGCTCCCGAAAACGGGGGTCGGCGCGATACTCTAGCGGATAGTCGAGGAGATCGCCGGTCACCGCCAGTAGGTCTGGTTGCTGGGCCTCGATGCGGGTGATGGCGCGTTCCAGCAGCCTCAGAGTCGTACGGCTGCGACGCTCAGGTATGGACGATGTGCCAGGCAAATGGTGGCGTAGATGCAGGTCGGTGAGATGTACGATACGCATGGCGAGCCTCCCTCTCCTATAAGGAATACTGGAAGCGGCCGAGCATGTCAAGCGCGGCAGAGGGCTCGCAACAGGCGGGGCAAAGGAAGACGGGAGATTGGAGTCTCAGGGTTAGGATGCTATACTGGTGCGGGTTTCTGGTCGGGACCTGTCGACAAGGAGTAGAGTTCGCCCGTGTACAGACTGGCTCGCCTGTTACTACTCATCAGCGTTCCCATCATCCTGGTGGCCACGCCCCTTTATGTGCTGATCACGCCAGGCTATGTACATCGTGCCTATGCGCGACCGACGTTTCCGCCATCCACGCGTTTTGGCCAGCAGGAACGTCAACGTCTTTCTGATGTCCTGGTAAACTATCTCAGAGGCCGTGCGACGCTCCAAGAGATGCAAGAGCTCCGCACAGACGCCGGCCAGATCGCACTGCGGCCTAGCGAGGTACAGCACATGGTCGACGTCAAGCAGGTGACTGACGGCTTTTTCACCGCCCACGTATTCGCCTCCGTTCTTGCGCTGGCTAGTTCGATCGTCCTCCTGAAGCGTAGACCCCTGGCATGGGCGCACTCCGTGCGGCAGGGTATCTGGATTGTCATTGGCGTGATCGCAGTTGTTGCCGTCGCGGCCGCTGCCGATTTCGACCTCTTCTTTACCCTTTTCCATCGCATCTTTTTCCAAGAAGGCACCTGGCTCTTTTTCTATGAAGATACGCTCATTCAGCTTTACCCGCTGCCATTCTGGATTCGTGCCGTGGCCGAGATCTCGATCATCATTGTGGTAGGCGGCGCTATCCTGTATGTCGCCTCGCGATGGGTTGAGGAGTGGGCGCGCCGTCGGGATGAACCATGATCACCATTGAGCAGGCCCGGGCGCTCTATCAGGACAATGACACCGCTCACGGCTTTGATCACGTAATGCGGGTCTGGAGGCTTGCCAGGCGGATCGGCGCGATCGAAGGCGCTGACCTGGATATCGTGAGTGCGGCGGCTCTGCTGCATGACGCGGGACGGGCAGAGCAGGATCAGACGAGCCTGTGCCATGCTTTGTTGGGGGCGCAGATCGCGCGCAAGGTGCTGAATGGGCAGCCATGGCAACGGGTCGAGGCTGTCGCTCAAGCCATCGAGCAGCATCGTTTTCGTTCTTCCAACCCGCCCACCAGCCTCGAGGCGCGTGTGCTGTATGATGCCGACAAGTTGGATGCGATAGGGGCCAGCGGCGTGGCGCGGGCTTTTGCCCTGGCGGGCGCACGGAGGCAGCGACTATGGGCCAGGGTGAATCCGGGCTATGCCGAGCGCTCCCCTGAGGAGGGACATGCCGATCTGGAGGCCGATGGCCATACGCCCGTGCACGAATATCTCTTCAAGCTGGTCAAGCTACAGGACAGGATGTTGACAGATACGGGGAAACTTGTGGCGAAAGAGCGCCACGAGTTCATGGCACAGTTCTTTGCGCGTCTGGAACAAGAGGTAGAGGGAACGATCTAGTCTGTTGTCGAAACGATATGCCGTAGATTCGCCTCTCGTTCGGCCAACGTATCGAGCCTGGTAGAATGGAGAATCTCGCTCGTGGCTTCGGTGACCAACTGCCAAACCTCACGCATGGCGCAACCCTCTTGGTAAGGACAGTCGTTGACGATGTCATCTTGCACACAGAGTGTCGGCTCGAGCGGCCCCTCCAGGGCCAACATGGCATCTGCCACCGAGATATCCTTAGGCGCCTTGGCCAACATGTGGCCGCCCTGGGGCCCACGTCGGCTGCGAATGATGCCCGCCTTGCGCAGAGTGATCAACAACTGGTAGAGATAGTTCTCGGGAATGCTCCGTGCGGCTGCAATTTCAGAGCTCAGGACATACCCCTCGCCGTAGCGCTTGGTGAGTTCCAATAGGGCGCGAAGACCATACTCGCCTTTGGTAGATACCTTCATTGTCTGTTCCTGCCTCCGTAGTGTACCTTGTGTATAAAGTTACTCTGATTATAGCAGGCCCTTTGGTGCTGTCAAGACCTATACATTGAAACGCCTACGCCCCGTCGCAGCAATCCCAATGTGCATGGCAAATTGCGGCTGCTGCCCCGGTATGGTATGATCTGCACGATGAAAGCATCTAATCACAAAGCCTCTGATCGGGCTGATCGACTGGCCCACTATTTGCTCAAAGCCCTCAACAAGGGACAACGCCGCTATGGCCTCTTGGCCGATGGCGATACGATTCTGCTTGCCGTCTCGGGAGGCAAAGATAGCCTCACCATGCTCGAGCTGCTGGAGCGACGCCGGAGAACCGGCCAAGAAAAATACAGCCTGGTTGCGGCTCATATTGTAAGCGACTATCATTGCGGACGAAAGGTTCCCAACGACTGGTTGGCTGCTCACTGCCAGGCCAGGGGCATCCCCTTGGTCATCGAGCATGTCGCCATCGCCGACACCGTTACCTCTGCCGACCGCAGTCACTGCTATCTGTGCGCTCGCGAGCGGCGCAGAGCCCTGTTCGAGATCGCTGAGCGGATGGGGTGTAACAAGCTGGCCTTTGGCCACCATGCCGATGACGTGGCAGAGACGACGCTGATGAATCTGTTCTATAGCGGTCGCATCGATAGCATCGATCCCAAGGCAGCCTTTTTCGATGGCAGGCTGACGGTGATTCGTCCCCTGATTCTGATCGAGGAGCGTGACATCGTGCCTTTTGCCAAGGCCAGCGAGTTCCCCCTGGCAGGAGAGCCGTGCCCCGATGGGAGCAACTCGCGTCGAGCCTTTGTCAAAGACTTGCTGCGCCAGGTCGAGCGCGATCATAATGGGGTGAAACGCTCCATGTACCATGCTATGGATCGCTATCGACACGCCCTGGCGCGTATAGGCCGCGATCCAAAATCGATCTAGCAGTGTGTAGACGTACGTTGCCCGTGGGTTGGGGCAGCGCACGCACAAAATAGGAGGATACTCGTGCCGGAGAAATGCATCCAGTGTATCTATTTTGAGCAAGCCGGGCCTGATAACACCTCTCGAACCTTGGACGCGGCCCTCGCACGCGCTGCGGAACTCGACATCAAGCATATCGTCGTAGCCACGACCACCGGCGAGACGCCTGTGCAACTCCTGGAGAAACGGGGTGAGCAGGGGCCGCGCGTCGTAGCTGTCACTCACTCGGCAGGTTTTGCCGCGCCCAACACACAAGAGCTGCTTCCAGACAATCGTGAGGCGATCGTCCAAGATGGAGGCGAGATCGTGACTTGCCAGCATGCTCTGGGCGGGGTCAACCGGGCGGTGCGGCGCAAGTTGGGCACCTATCAGTTGGACGAGATCATCGCCTTTACTCTGCGGAGCTTTGGCCAGGGCATGAAGGTTGCCTTTGAGATTACGGTGATGGCTGCGGATGCGGGACTCATCCCCGCTGGCGAAGAGATCATCGCCATTGGCGGATCTGGGCGCGGGGCCGATACGGCGGCGGTGATCCTCTCGGCCAATGCGCAGGACTTTTTTGATCTGCGGGTGCTCGAGATTCTATGCAAGCCACGCGCCTGGCGTTGATCGCCAGACGCGTAGGCTAACGACGGATTGCGACTCGTGCTCAGCGTCCGGGTGGGGGAGGCGGTGGTGGCGGCTCCCGCGGTGTCTGTCTGGCGTCGGGGTATAGTTCTACATCCTCTCTGATATAGTTGACCGTCTCCCGAGTGTTTCTCTCGATGGCAAGGCCCAAGAGAAAGATATCCGACGTAGCATACAGAATAAGAAAATAGAGTAGGGCGCCCAAGATGATGAGTACACCCGATATTATGCTTCCCACCAATCCGGCGGCCTCGGGGTCGACCGCCACACCTGGTATCTGCACCGCAACACCGGTGGCGCCAAACACGATTACGGCGAGACCCGAGAGAACACCGATGATTAAAAAGATCCAAGCGAGAACTCGGTACAAACCGGCGAGAAAACGCAACGCGCGAAACTGTCTCATGAGAGTCCTCCTATAACGCTCATTCTAGGCGGCGGTGTTTTACCGCCGCATTTATCTGTAGCTCATTGTATCATGGCAGAGACCAAAGCTCAAGCCCATTTGCTGGCCAATTGTGGTTGTCTGGCCTCGGATCGTCTGTTCGCATAGAAAGCGGCATGAGTAACTGTTTGACCAAGAACCCTGTGAGCGTGGCCATTATCGCCGATGACCTGACGGGTGCCATGGACACTGGTCTCCAGTTTGCACAGCAGCATCTCGAGGCCGTCGTCATGATGGACCCAGCGGTCGCCACGCCGGCCCAGGTCGCGGTTTACAGTACCGAGACACGTGAGCTGCCTGCTTCGCAGTCTGCGCGACGGCTGACCGAGCTACTGCCGCATCTGGGCAAGAGGCTCATCTACAAAAAGATCGATTCGACACTGCGGGGAAATGTCGGCTACGAGTTGCGAGCCCTCTCGGCGCTTTCTGATGTGCGTGCTATTGTGGTGGCGCCCGCTTTTCCGCCGGGCGGCCGAACCACGGTGGGCGGCCAGCAGTTCGTCCATGGCAGGCCCCTGGCGATGAGCGAGATCCGGCATGATCCTCGCTGGCCAATGCGCGAATCACATGTGCCCACGCTTCTGATGCAGCAGGCGGGTATGGAGGTGGGCCTCGTGGACGAGCGGATCGTGGCGCAGGGTCATGCGGCAATCGTGCGCGCGCTCTTGGAGCAACCATCCCGCATCATTGTGGTCGACGCGTCCACGATGGACGATCTGGCACAGATCGCCAAGGCATTGCATACGCTGGGCTCCGCCTGGATTCCCTCTGGTTCGGCGGGCCTGGCTCAACCGTGGGCCGCCTATCTATCCATTGGGGTTCCGGTCGCCAAGATGTCGGCCTTTGCGCCCCTGGGCGGCGCTTCGCTCTTTGTCTGCGGCAGTCGCAACCCGGACACATTGCGTCAGGTCGAGCGGCTGGCTGCCACGGATGTGGCCCATATAACACTGGACGTCAATGGCAGCTATGACGAGGCGCGCGAGCTGGCTCGACTGACCAGCATGGTCTGCGGCGCCCTCGGGCAGGGCCAAGACACGCTTCTGGAGGCGTGTACGGTGCCCTTGCTCCCGGGCGGCGGGCCGCGCATCACGCGCATCCTGGGCGGCGTGGTGCAGGCCGCCGCCGAGAGCTGCCTGTTGGGCGGGTTGTTCATGACGGGCGGCGACGTGGCGATCTCGATATGCCGTCGCTTGGGCGTTGAGGCGTTGCGGATCGTTGCTGAGATTCAGCCAGGGCTACCCGCCGCGCAACTGATCGGCGGTCCAGCCGATGGCTTGGGTGCCGCCACCAAGGCCGGTGGTTTCGGAACGGAGGACGCACTGCTGGATGTGCGCCGTTGGTTTGACGATATACGGCAGGGGGCGCGAGCGCCTCTAGCTGATCTATGAGCGTGAAAGAAGGAAAGACACTATGGGCGAAAAACCGATCCTGGGCGTGACCATGGGCGATCCCAGCGGCAGCGGCTCCGAGATCATTGTCAAGGCGTGGGCCGATCCCGCTGTGCGCGAGATGGCCAATCTCGTCGTACTGGGCGACGTGGACTGGATGGGCAAGGCATTTGCCATCACCGGCATCCCTGGAGACGTACGCCCGATTGAGCGGGTGAGCGATGCTGCCTTTGGACCGGATGCCCTGGACGTGCTCCAGGTCACCGGCCAGGACCTGAGCGATGTGGTGTATGCTAGGGTACAGGCCAAGGCGGGCCAGGGGGCCTATGACGCAGTGATTGCTGGGGTGGATCTGGCGCTGGCGGGTGAGATCGACGCTCTGGTGACCTCAGCGCTAAACAAAGAGGCCCTCAATCTGGCCGGTCACGAGCATGCCGGCCACACCGAGCTGCTGGCCGAGCGCTGCGGCTCCAAGGGCGTGACGATGATGCTGGCTGCCGGCGCGTTTCGCGTGACCCACGTGAGCACCCATTGCTCCCTGCGTGAGGCTATCGAGCGCGTCAAGGCTGATCGAATCTTGGCCGTCATTCGACTCACTGAGGCCGCGCTGCGACAGATGGGCATTGCCGAGCCGCGGCTAGCCGTGGCAGGGCTCAATCCACATTCGGGCGAAGGCGGCCTGTTTGGCGATGAAGAGATCCGTGACATTGCGCCTGCCATCGAGCAGGCTCGCACTGAGGGGTTCGACGTGCATCCGATCCCGGTGCCGCCGGATACGGTATTCTACCTGATGGCCGAGAACGAGGCATTCGATGCCGTTGTGGCCATGTACCACGACCAGGGGCACATTCCCACCAAGTTGATCGGGTTCGCCGAGGGAGTCAACATAACACTTGGCCTGCCGATCATCCGCACCTCGGTGGATCACGGCACCAACTTTGGCAAGGCCGGCAAGGGCACAGCCTATGCCACCAGCCTGATCGCCGCCATCCGGGCGGCTGTCGAGTTGGCGCAGGGACGCTGAGCCGCAACAGGCGCACCCAAGAAAAAGACTCCCCGGCAAGAGCCGGGGAGTCTTGATGATTCCGATCAGCGCAGATAGTCTCGCAACTGCTTGCAGCGGTGGGGGTGTCGCAGCCGATCGAGGGCCTGGTGCTCGATCTGGCGGATGCGCTCGCGGGTGAGCCCAAACTTTTCGCCCACTTCTTCCAGTGTGTGGGCCCTGCCATCGCGCAGCCCAAAGCGCAACAGCAGAATGCGAGTCTCACGGGGGCTCAACGCCGTCATGACCTGCTCCAGTGCCTCGCGGAGCAGTTGCCGGTACGCAATGTCGGTCGGCGCCGGTGACTCGTCGTCCTCGATAAAGTCCCCAAACTCGGTATCCCCGTCATCTCCCACTGGCCTTTCCAGTGAGACAGGATAACGCGAGATGCGCATGAGCCGCTCTATCTTGGTAACGGTGAGCCCGGTATGCTCGGCCAGCTCTTCGGACGTGGGATGCCGAGACTCCTCTTGCTCAAACTGCTCGATCACACGATAGATGCGCCGAATCTGATCGCCTGCGTGCACGGGGAGGCGGATCAGGCGGCTCTGCTGCGCCAGTGCGCGGGTGATGCCCTGGCGGATCCACCAGGTAGCATAGGTACTGAACTTGAACCCGCGCGTATAGTCGAACTTCTCAACGGCCTTCATCAGACCGATGTTGCCCTCTTGGATGAGGTCTAGCATGGGAACCCCTTGGCCGAGGTACTTTTTCGCCACGCTTACCACCAGCCGGGTATTGGCCTCAACCAACCGCGTCCTGGCTTGCTCCCCGATTCTGACAATCTCCTCTAGCTCTTTCCGTTCCTCATCACTCTGGAAATCTGCCTTGCCCAGAGTCTTGCAGGCATTGACCCCGGCCTCAATGCGCTTGGCCAGCGTCACCTCTTCTTCCGCTGTGAGGAGCGGCACCTGACCCATCTGCTTGAGATAGAGGCTGACGGTATCATCGGCGGCGATACCGTCTAGATCAACCCGAATTCTCCTGCCAATGTTCTGGTCGTCCGAATCGTCGAGAGCGTCTCTATGCCCATTGGATCCGTTCTCGTCATCGTCATCTTCATCGTCATCCACATCATCGAGGTCTACTTCATCCAGATCCGTGCCATCCTCGAGTTCGTCCAAATCCTCATCGTCATCCGAAACCCTGTCTCGCAAAGTAGCCCGCTCCTCCGCTGCCTTGTCGGTCGCCCTAGCCGAATCGTTCTTTCGGAATGCCACCTTGACTCCCTCGTCTATCAGGTTTGCATACGCCTTGCCCACTTGGTATGCCCCGGCCCCTATGTCTCAATACGGTTTGTCTCACCTCTCTTTCGTGTGATTGCCACAAAAAAACTCGGCTCTTTAGCCCTTGGCGCATCAAGAGAACTAAAGACCGAGTCTAGCCATACAGAATACCGTTCGCGGCATATAACACCATCCGTTTGTGTGAACGTATAACACATATTATATCCACAAGGTGCACTCAGGTCAAGTGCTCAAGCAGCCAATTTCCGAATCTGGCGCTCAGCCTCCCCCGGCCAGACCAGGCAACCCACCCAGCGATGCAGCGGTGGTGACGGCATTGGCGATGGCATAGGAGACCGCTCGAGCGGCCATCTCCATGAGCAAGAGATCGTCATAGGTCTGCTCTCCGGTAGCGAGGCCAAAGAAGGTGTCCCCATCATAGAGGGTGTGGGCCGGGCGAATAGCGCGTGCCAGGCCGTCGTGGCCCGCCGCCGCCAGCCGATTGGCCCCGGCCACATCCAGCCCAGCATTGGTCGCCACCACGCCGATGACAGTGTTGCCGGTGGGCGGCTCTGTGACGCTCTCTGGATCCGCTAGCACATCATGAAACCCCGCTTTGTCGGGGCGTCGCGCCCCGGCCAATATTCTGCCATCGTCGGGATCATGGATATTGCCTATGGCATTGACGGCCGCCAAAGCGCCCACCACAAGCTCCCCATGGCGCAGGCTGGCCGTACCCAGGCCTCCCTTCATGGCATGCTCCATCCCCAGCAGCTTGCCCACGCTGGCGCCCATGCCGGCGCCCACGTTGCCCTGCCGGGTCTCTATTGCGCTGGCAGCCCGGGCCGCCGCATGGCCCATGGCTGCATCCGGGCGCGCCGTGGCATCGCCCACGGCCAGATCGAACAGGACGGCCCCGGGCACGATGGGCACCCGTATCGTCCCCATCCCATAGCCAATGCCCTGCTCCTCGAGCAAGGCCATAACGCCATCGGCTGCGGCGAGGCCAAAGGCGCTGCCGCCGGTCAATAGGATGGCGTGTACCTGCTCCACCAGCATGCCAGGCTGGAGCAAGGCAGTCTCGCGGGTGCCGGGCGCACACCCTCTGACCAAGCCGCCGGCCGTGACGCCCTCGCCACACAGCACGACGGTGCAGCCAGTGAGGCCGACGGGGTCATCGGCATGCCCTACGGACAGCCCCGGCACATCGGTGAGGCTACCGGGGTAGCTTGCCATAGCGTTCCTCCCATAGCCGGGCGATCTGCAACAGGATGCGCTCGGCTACCTCGAACTTGGACATCAGAGGCAACTCGACCGGCTCGGCGCCTCGCGCCAGCAGCGTCACACGGTTGTCGAGCGAGCCAAAGCCCGCATCCGTGGCGGTGACGTCATTGGCGGCAATCAGGTCGAGCTGCTTACGTTCCAGCTTCTCCTGGGCGTTGGCGAGCAGGTTCTCTGTCTCGGCCGCAAACCCAACGACTATCCCTGGCCTGCCATCGGTTCGCGAGGCGGCCACGGCGTCAAGTATGTCCTCGGTGCGCTCCAGGGCGAGGGTCAACTCGCCGCCAATCTTTTTGATCTTTTGCTCGGCGCGCTGGGCTGGCCGATAGTCCGCCACCGCGGCGGCCATCACCAGCACGTCGGTCTCGGCGCGGCGCTCGAGCACCGCCTGTTGCATCTGTGCCGCCGTCTCCACACGCACCAACTCCACGCCCAGCACCGGCTCCAGGCTCACGTTCGCGCTGATCAGGGTCACGCGGGCGCCCATGTCGCGGGCGGCCTCGGCCAGGGCATAGCCCATGCGGCCTGACGAGCGGTTGCCCAGGTGCCGTACCGGGTCCAGGGGCTCCTGGGTGCCTCCTGCCGTAACCACCACCTCGAGGCCCGCCAACGCGCCGTGGCGCCCCAGGGTCTGGCGGATAGCGGCCAGCAGCTCGGGCGTGTCTACCAAGCGGCCCCGACCCATGCGACCCGAGGCCAGGCGGCCCGCGCCCGGCCCGACCACGACGGCACCCCGCTCGGTCAGGCGGGCCACGTTCTCCAAGGTTGTCGGATGCTCCCACATCTCGGCGTCCATGGCGGGGGCCAGAACGAGGGGCGCCATACTGGACAACACCGTGGTGGTCAAAAGGTTATCGGCGATGCCCACGGCGAGCTTGGCCAGCGTGTTGGCCGTCGCCGGCGCGATGATGATCAGGTCGGCCTTTTTCGCCAGAGAGATGTGGGCCATATCCATGCTGTCCAGCAGTTGGAACATGTCGATGCAGACAGGGCGCCGGCTCAGAGTCTGAAAGGGTAGCGGCGTGATAAACTCGAGGGTCGCTTCGGTCATGATGACGTCCACGCTGGCTCCGGCCTGCACCAGCTTGCTGCACAGGTCGACCGCCTTGTAGCACGCGATCCCGCCGGTGACGCCCAGCACAATGCTCTTGCCCTCTAGTATCATGTTGAGCCTCGATTCAGTTCATAGATCAAGCGCAGACCCTTGAGGGTGAGCCAGAGATCCACATGCTCGATGACCGATGTCTCCCGCGCGACGACCTCGGCCAGCCCACCGGTGGCGATGACGCGCATATCATCGCCCAGCTCGCGCCGGAAGCGCGCTACCATGCCCTCGACCAGGCCCACATAGCCAAACAGGATGCCCGAGCGCATGGCGTCCACCGTATTACCGCCAATGGCTCTGGGAGGGCGCTGCAGGTCGATGCGCGGCAACCGGGCCGTGCGCAGGAACAGTGCCTCGGCGGCCACGCGCACACCGGGTGCGATGGCCCCGCCCAGATATTCGCCCCTGGCAGACAGGGCGTCAAAGGTCGTGCCGGTGCCAAAGTCCACGATACAGGCTGGGCCGCCATAGAGGCGAAAGGCGGCGGCCACATTGGCCACGCGGTCGGCGCCCACCTCTTGAGGGCGATCATAGCGGATATCGACGCCGGTCTTGGTGCCCGTGTCCACGATGAGGGGATCGGCGTCCAAATAGTCCTCCACCAACTCACGAAAGCGATCGGTCAGAGGCGGCACCACACTGGCCAGGATCACGTCGTCCACATCGTCGAAATCGAGGCCGGCATGATGCAGCAGACTCATCAGGAGCATGGCGTACTCGTCCGGCATGCGCTCGTGGTTGGTACTGATGCGCCAGTGGGTGAGCAGTTCCTGCTCGCGGTAGAGCCCCATGACGATATTGGTGTTGCCGATATCAATGCATAGCAACATCGCTCTTCCTCCCTAGATCTGCGGCGGCGCTAGATGCGCGACCCGCGTTGGCGGGTGCCGATCTGGCGAATGGCGCCTACGACAATGACAACGACGATGGCCGACACGACGGCCTCGGGTATGCCCTGGCTCAGGCCAATGCCAAAGGCCACCTCGGTGGTGATCCCTGGTATCTGCCGCAGCACGGCAGCGGTCAGCACGAGTACCGTATTGGTGAGAGAGCCTGCAATGCCCGCCGCTGCCAGGCTCACGACGGCGACCTCCTGCCGGCGCAGCCAAACGGCAACCAATACAGCGCCGATAATGGTCACTACGGCTACGGCGATGCCCAGCCACAGGTAGGCCTGGGCGATCTCGTAGGCGGCGTACAGGATAAAGGCTGTCACCAGAGCCAGCAGGACGGTCAGTGTGGTTGGGCTGCTGCGACGGAGACCCTGGTATACCCAGGCCGCAACCACGCCGATCAGGAGCCGCGGCAAGATGATGACAAAGGGGTCCTTGACCGGCACAAGGGGGCTGAGAAAGCTGGCAATACCAAAGCTGAGCGATACGATCAGCCCCACCAACGGCCCCTCGAGGATGCCGGCGATGATCGCCGGGATGTGGGCGATGGTTGCGCTGCCGGCCGGGGTAGGCACGACGATGAATCCTACTGGCGTCAGGGCCAGCAACAGTGTGATGGCTGACAGGAGCCCCGCGGTGATGATACTGCGAATCCGTACGTCCTGTGCTTCTGGTTGCATGTTCGATCCTTTCTTGGGAAAAACGAGCCTGCTCAGGCGATGCCTCCGCGCTGCGCCGCCAGCACGGCGAACAGCAACAGGGCCGCTAGAGTAACGACGAGATAATCCTTGGGTCGGTAGGTCGGCTGGTTGAGGCGTGTGCGACCGCGGCCGCCCTGGTAGCAGCGGGCCTGCATGGCCAGGCTCAGCTCATCGACGCGCCGAAACAGATCAACGAACAGGGGCACGACCAGATTGCCCATGGTGCGCACATTGTCCAGCAGCTTCCAGCGGCTACGGGGCTCTAGCGAGACACCTCGGGCGCGCTGGGCCAGCATGATGCTTTCCAGGGTCTCGCCAAAGATGGGCATGAACCGCAGGGCGATGCTTCCCACCAGGGCCAGCTCATGTCCTGGCAGGCCAATAGCGTTCAGCGGTCTTAGAAGCAGCTCGATGGCTGACGAGAGGCCGCTGCTGCTCGTGGTGCTGGTCAGTAGCGTCACGAGCAGAACCAGATTCACGAGGCGCACCAGCGAGGTGAGGGCTATCACCAGACGCAGAACTATGGGGGGGAGCGTCAGGCTGATCGTACCATTCCCCGCCACGTTCGGCGCTCCAGCGAACAGGAACTGGAACAGGGCCAGCACGGCGAACACGGGCAAGAGCGGCCTCAGCGGCGCAAAGAGAAACCGCCAGGGAATGCGCGCCAGGGCCGCCATTAGCAACACTGCGGCTAGCAGAGCCAGATGAATCAATTGGCCCGTGGCGAGGACCATGGCGATGACGATGAGCCCTGCTGATAACAGCTTGGCACGGGGGTCCAACCGATGGATGGTCGAATCGGTGGGGATATAGTGGCCGATACTGGCATATCTCAGGCCTTGAGCGCTTGCCATATCGCCTCCTCGGCCTCGCCGGCAGTCAACGGCTCGCCTGGCACAGCCACACCGGCCGCACGTAGACGCTCGACGGCATGCACCACCGGGGGGCGCAGCAGCCCGTACTGCTCCAGCGGTTCGTTAGCGTAAAAGACCTCGCGCGGCGTGCCCTGGGCCACGGTGCGCCCCTGTGCCAGCACCGTCACCTGGTCGGCGAGCTCTGCCACCTCGCTCATGTCATTGGAAACGATCAGGACCGTGAGCCCCTGCTCGTCGCATAGGCGGCGCAGCAGAGCATGGATGCGGTGGCGACCTTCGGGGTCGAGGCCGGTGGTTGCCTCGTCGAGGATCAGCAGCTCGGGCCGCATGGCCAGCACGCCCGCCAAGGCGGCGCGCCGCATTTCGCCGCCGCTCAGGGTAAAGGTGGCGCGGTCCTTGAAGGCATCGAAATCGAGCCCCACGAGCTGCATCGCCTGGCGCACCCGCTCGCGCAGGGCCTCGCCCTCCAGGCCCAGTTGGCGCGGGCCATAGGCGATATCGTCGCCCACAAAGCGCTCGAATAGCTGGTGATGCGGATGCTGAAAGACCAGCCCTACCTCGCGGCGTAGCACCTCCAGGCTCACCGAGGGGTCGGCCAGGTCCCGACCGAACACCAGGACGCTTCCATAGTCGATGGGGCGCTGCAAGCCGTTGATGAACGAGACCAGGGTCGTCTTGCCGGCGCCGCCCGCGCCGATCAGGGCCCCGATCTGTCCACGGTGGAGCGTCAGATTCGCGCCGCGTAGAGCGGGCGTCGCCATTGGCGTGCGGGCCAGGTGCGTGTGCACCAGATTCCGGATGGCTACTATGGTTTCGCTCATCGGGCACGCTCCCGATAGGCGACACAGGCCTCCACCAGGCCGCCCACATGCAGGATGTCGCTGGGGAGCGCCACGCCGCGGCTGACCAGGCCTTGGGCGATGCGCGTCGGCATGGGCAATTGGAGCCCGGCGCGCTGGCACAGATCGCTTTGGGCAAAAAGGGGCGCGGGGGCATCCAGCGCAGCCACGCGGCCCTGATCCAGCACGAGAACCCGATCGGCCTGGGCGGCCTCTTCCATGAAATGGGTGACATTGATCAGGGCCATGCCTCGATCCTGGAGCGCACAGACGGTGTCCATCACCTGCTCTCGGCCCACGGGGTCCAGCATGGCGGTGGCCTCATCGAGGATCAGGCAGCGTGGCTCCATGGCCAGGGTGCTGGCGATGGCAAGCTTGGCTTTTTGCCCGGCAGAAAGATAACGGGGATCGCGGTCTCGCGGGGCATCCAGGGTCACGGCCTCTAGGGCCGCGTCCACCCGGCGGCGCAGCTCGGGGCGCGGCACGCCGAGGTTCTCGGGACCAAAGGCGATCTCCTCCTCGATGGACGTGGTGACGAACTGGTTGTCGGGGTTCTGAAACACCATCCCAATGCAGGAACGTATGGCAATCCAGGCCGAGCGGTGGCGGGTGTTCTGGTCCAGGGCCCAGACGTTGCCCTGGGTAGGCATCAGCAGCGCGTTCAAGCACTTGGCCAACGTGGACTTGCCCGAGCCATTGCGTCCGACGACCGCCAGGTGCTCGCCCTCGCCCAGGGTAAGACTGACCCCCCGCAGTGCAGGGATGGCCCCTTCGTCATCGGGATTGTAGGTCAGGTGTAGATTCTCTACGCGAATGAGGCTTGCCACCTACCATGCCCTCACAAAAAAAGCCCGTCGCGCGACGACGCACGAGGGCAGTCTGAGGAGATGGGCCTCAGCGCAACCTATCCTGCCGTCTCGGTCGCAACGCGATCCAAGCGACGATCTGTAGACTCGAACTAGAGGCTAGGCGCCTTGCGGTCACCTGCATGAAACAGTGTACAACCAACTGGTGCAGAGTGCAAACAGCAGATGCAGCCGGAAACGCCCTTGTCTCTGGCTGCATCTGCAGGGACGGGTCATTCCATCACGCGCAATGTCGAAGCAATGTCCATGCGGCGCAACCTGCGCGCGCTCACAAGAGGCGTCAGAGCGACGACGCCGATGCCCAGCACAAGCGCCATCACGATGGAGAGGGGCGTGACTGTGATCAGCAGCCCGATCTCTTCCATCATGATCTCCATGCGGGCCACGAGCATGCGTTGGAGTAGGAGCCAGCCCAGCAGGGCACCCAGGATCGTGCCCAGGATGCCCAGGATCGCGTTCTCGCCGATCTGCACCCATGTAACGCTGCGGGGCGGCGTGCCATAGGCGAACATGGTGGCCACCTCACGCATGCGGTCGTCGATGTTGATGCTGGTCGAGTTGTAGGCGATCAGGAACGCGATCACCAGCACGGCTCCCTGCATGACGCGCAGGATGGGACCGAGCATCGCTGTGATCTCGCCAAAGAGCTCGACCAGATCAGATGCCGGTTGCACAGCCACTATGCCCGGTTGGGTGAACAGCGCGCGCTGAACCTCTGCTGGCGTCACTCCCTCGCTCGGGGTAACGACCACCAGATTCGATAGCCCCTCCAGACCGGCAAATGCCGACTGGTCTGTGGCGATGTAACTCAGCGCGCGGAACGGGTTATCGTGGATGCCAGCCACGGTTAGGGGCGTGGACGCCGCCCGAAAGGCCAACGGTCCCTCTCGATACGGGTGCTCCAGCTCCAGGGTGTCACCAACACTCACGTCCAGATCGTCGGCGGCCTTGCGGGCTATCAGGATGCTCGGCGGGTTGGTCCCGGTCTGCGGGTTGCCGTCGACCACCCTGGGAGCCCAGATGGCCGTATCGGGCCGATAGAACTCGACCAGGGTGTTGACCTCCTGGTCACCGTTCCGCATGCGTGCGCCCAGGTGCAGAGCAGGCTCTATCTCTGCGAACAGGGGCCTGCCGTCGTCTGTGGTCAGCGCAGTGAGGCCATGCACCCGCTCGTGATCGTGGGGGTAGAACGAGTCAAGGACGACATGGAGGCGTTGAGGGGCACGATAGAGGAGCGCTTGCTCTGCGTGGCCAATGGTGCCCACGATCGTATCCTGCAGCCCCAGAAAAAGAAACAGGATCGTGATTGCCACGGTAAGCCCGACAATGGTGAGCAGCGTGCGCTTGGGGGAACGCAGCGCGTTCTTGAGGGGCATCTGGGCCAGGATGCTGCCCGGCAGGCGCACACCCTTGAGCCAGCGGTTGAGGCCGCTGTCCTTGGCGGCCAGGTGCCCATGCAGCGCATCGAGGGGAACGGTGCGCACCGCCTGCACGACCGGGATCAGAGTGGCGAGCACAGGTAGGACGATACCCAAAGCGGCCGCGAGCAGAAAACTGGGCCAGTGAATGGCCGTGCCAGCATAGTAGGGCATGGGTACGTGGTCTTGCATCAGCGCAGAGAGCATTTCGGCAAAAGCCAGGCCTATGGCCAGACCCAACGCGCAACCGATCACCGCGATCTGCAGGCCCACCATCAAGGGCCTGACAGCCAGCCAGCGGCGGGGCGCTCCCAGCGCCATGCCGATACCGATCTGGCGGCGCTGCGAGTCGACGATACGGCCCGCCAGGTTGAACGCCGCCAACGCCGCGCCCAGCAGGAACAGAATCGCGATCAGGTCGAGGAGTTCCTGATCCTCCGCCGCATCGGTGTACAGCAGCGAATGCACCGGATCCTCCTCACCGGCGGTCATCCAGAACCCCATGCCAGGCAGGGCGGCGTTCAGGCGTTCGGTGATCTCGGCGCGGATGGCATCCCTGTCGGCATCCTCCGCCAGTTGGATCCGCAACTCATTGACCATGTTCTGCCGTTCATACATCTCCTGTGCCGTGGAGAGGGGGACAAAGAGCACAGCCAGGTTCGCCTCGCCCCGAATGGCAAGCCCCGTCTCTTCTGGGAGGATCATAAGGTACTCGGGGGCCAGGCCCAGTCCGACGATGTCCAAATCTCTGCCGCCGATCAGGGTGACTGTGGCGCCCGGCTCCAGGTCATAGAAGCGGGCAAACTTGGTCTCTAGCACCGCTACATCCTGATCGTTCGGCGCCAACGAGCGCCCCCCATCATTGTAGATCCGATCCACAAAGGGGCCGCCCTGGCTGGTGTCGACGCCTACAATTTGCCCTGGTACCAGAATCGTCTGCTCGGCGGTGGAGGCATCCGCCAAGGTGTCCATCAGCAGGCGTGGCTCGACCCGCACCACGCCGTCGATGCCGTCTAGCGCAGCCAGAAGCTTATCCTGATCCGCGAAACTGCCGGTGGTCAACCGGACCCGCAGACAATGAAACTGAAGCGCTGCATAGCTCATATCATGGGATTCGACGCGCCACGTCTCCTGGCCGCCCAGGCCGGCAAAGATACCGGTGCCGGTGGCGATGATGATGGCGATGGCGGCTACCTGCAGCCAGCGAGCGCGCAAATCACGCCAGGCCCAGCGAAACCACTTGGCTACTGTCATCGTCTGCCTCCCTTACCAGTGCAGGTCGGCGATCTCGGCTCTACCTTCCCAGGGAGGCCCATCGCTCACGATTTCGCCGCTTCCCAACTCGATCACACGGTCGGCAATACGCGAGATCTCCCGGTTGTGGGTGACTACGAGTACGGCCTTGCCCTCCTGGGCCTGTGCCTCCAGCAGCTCCAGGATCTGGACGCCGGTGCGAAAGTCCAGCTCGCCCGTGGGTTCGTCGGCCAGGAGAACGGGGTTGCCCGTTGCCAGAGCACGTGCGATGGCCACGCGCTGCTGCTCACCGCCCGAGAGCTCGTGGGGAAAGTGATCCATGCGCGGCCCCAGGCCGACGCTCTCCAGCACCTCCTCGGCGACACTATCCCCGTTCCTACGACGGCGCAGGTCCACGGCGAACTGGACGTTCTCACGTGCCGTGAGCGAGGGGAACAGGTTGAACGTCTGAAAGATAAAGCCGATGGTGTGTCGTCGAAAGGCGAACTTTTCTCCCTGGCGCGCGTCTGTGACGTCCTGGCCATTGACGATCACAGTGCCCTCGGTGGGCGAGTCCAACGCGCTGATCATGTTGAGCAGGGTGGACTTGCCGCTCCCCGAAGGCCCCAACACCACCACAAACTCGCCCGGGTCCACGTGCAGGTTGATTCCATGCAGGGCGACAACGGTCACAGACCCCATCTCATATCTTTTGGAAATGCTCTTGAGAGTAATCATCGCTCCGTCCTCCGTCCTTTCGCTCATACTCGCCATCAAGCTGTTTCAGAATGAACCTCGCGTACATCTCCTCGGCCAGCACAAAGAACTCTTCGCGGAGGCGTTCCGGCTCGATGCCGAGCCGGTCGGCCCATTGCTCCCAATAGATGAGAAAGGTCACGATAGGAAGGAGCCCGTAAAAGCATAGGGCTGTGGCAGCCTGTATGGCCTCTGAATCCCGCCGGTCGCCCATCTCGGGCGGGATGCGATCCAACACAGCCTGGTGGAGGAGCTCGATCGCCAAATCTTGGCGCTCCTCATCACGCAGAGACTCCATGATGATGATCTTGATCAGGTCGCGATGCGTCTGCATGATGTCCCAGGCCCAGCGTAACAACGTGCCGAGCTGCTCGCGCGTCGTCGGCATGGCCTGTCCAGAGAGGATGGCATCACGTTCAGGCTGGACAGTCTCGGTAACGTGATCGAGCAGCGTTGCGAACAGATGCTCTTTGCTCTCAAAGTAACGATAGATCAACGCCACATTCACCTCAGCTCTGCGGGCGATCTGCGCCACCCGCGCGCCATGAAATCCGTGCTTGGTAAACTCGACAATCGCCGCCTCCAGAATGCGAGCCTGGGTCTGTGTTGCATCGCCCGTCATATTCACCTCTTATAAGTAAGTATTTACTTACATTGTATAGGAGAAAGGGGCGTTTGTCAATAGGTAATGGCCCCATTGTTACGATTATGTTCCCGGCGCATTATCGGGATCTGGTACAAGCGGGCACAAGGAAGATGCTCGGCCTCAGGGCACTACGGTTTGATACACGCTTGTCATGGCTCAGGCGATGGACTATACTCTTGTTGTGAATTCGTCGCAGGTCAGCCTACGCAGGAGAATTGCCACATGCCCAAGATCACCATTGTAGGAGCTGGGAGCCACGTCTTTGCCCGCAGGCTCATCGCCGATCTCCTCACCTGGCCCGCTTTGCGGGATTCGACCATCGCCCTGATGGATATCGATCAGGAAAGCCTCAATACCATGGCCGCTCTGGCGAAAAAGATGGTCGAGCAGCAGGGGGTAGGGGCGCGCATCGAGGCTACCACTGATCTCGAGGAGGCCCTGACCGACGCCGACTATGTCTCGGTTTCGATTCGCGTTGGTTCGAGCTACCAGCACGTGCTGATCCCCGCCAAGTATGGCATCATGCATTCGGTAGGCGATACGATGGGCCCTGGCGGCGTCTTTTATTTTCTCAAGAACGCGCCGGCCATGGTCAACATCGCCCAGACGATGGAGCGGGTGTGCCCCAACGCGCTCATGCTCAACTATACCAACCCGATGGTGATGCTCTCCTGGGCCATCAAGGACCTGACCAACATCCGCTATGTGGGCCTGTGCCACTCGGTGCAGGGCACGGCGCAATCCATGGCCGAGTACATCAATGTGCCCTTTGAGGATGTCTCCTATTGGGCGGCGGGCATCAACCATATGGCCTGGTTCCTCAAGTACAATGTCAATGGCCAGGACGCATATCCAATGCTGTTCGAGGCCATGCAAGACCCGGACGTCTACAACCGCGACATTGTCAAGTTTGAGGTGATGAAGCACTTTGGGGCCTTTGTCTCCGAGTCGTCGATCCACATGTCCGAGTATGTGCCCTATTTCCGGCGCACCCAGGAACTGATCGAGCAGCACACCCACGAGGCTATGTGGGGCGTGTGGAATCCCCAAATGAGCCGCGAGGAGCGCATGGCGCTATTCGCCGAGCGCCGTGCCGAGGCCGATCGCGAGATGCGCGAGCTGGCTTTTGGTGACGCCCCGGTGCCTGACGCTTGGCTGGAGCGCTCCCACGAGTTCTTCTCACGCATCCTGAATGCTTCCGAGACCAACGTGCCCTACACGTTCAACGGTAACGTGCCTAACACGGGCTTGATTACGAACTTTCCTGACAATGTCGTGGTAGAGGTGCCCATCGTCACCGACGCCATGGGCCTGCACCCCTGTCATGTGGGCGCGCTGCCTCCGGCGCTGGCGGCTTTGAACAGCAGCAATCTGTACGTTCAAGAGTTGGCCGTCAAGGGATTCATCGAGCAGAACCGCGAGTATATCTACCAGGCGATCCAAGTGGACCCGCTCACAGCATCGCTGCTGTCACTGGCCGAGATTCGCCAGATGGTCGATGAGATGTTTGCTGCCGAAGCCGAGTACATGACTTTTTAGCGTCGGGTTGGGCCGGCGCAATCCGTCCGCCACGAGGGTGGCAAGCACAGTATAGAGCAGGTGGAGGCAGGCGCCTGTCCCTGCTTGGCAGATAAAAGCCCTGGTGGCTAGAAGGAAGAGAGAATGCGCATCACCAAATTGGAGACGTTTCTGGTCAAGCCTCGTTGGCTCTTTCTCAAGATGCATACCGACGAAGGCCTGGTGGGCTTGGGAGAACCGCTCCTGGAGGGGCGCGCATTGACCATCGCCCAAGCGGTCGCCGAGCTGGAGCCTTATCTGATCGGTAAGGACCCCACCCGGGTCATGCACCATTGGCAGGCAATGTACAAGCACGCCTTTTACCGCGGTGGACCGATCCTCACCAGCGCTCTCTCCGGCGTCGAGCACGCCCTATGGGACCTGGCGGGCAAGGCCGCTGGGTTGCCTGTGTACAAGTTGCTGGGCGGGCCCCTGCGAGATCGCATCAAGATCTATGGCCGATGTGGCGGAGATACACTCGAGGAGGCAGAGCGTAGCGCCCGTGAAGAGGCCGCCAGGGGCTTTTTGGCCCTCAAGACGGGGGTGGGGGGACCGCGGCCCGCCCGCATCGTCGAGACGCCCGGATTCGTCGAGCATGTGGCCGAGCGGTTTGCCGCCATGCGGCGTGGCGCCGGCCCCGAGGTGGACATCGCCATCGATTTCCATGGCGCCGTGTCTCCGCAAACCTCGGCGCTGCTGATCAAGGCGCTGGAGCCGTATCAGCCACTCTTTATCGAGGAGCCGGTCCAGTGCCAGAACGTCGAGGTGTTGGCCGATCTGGCCCGCAAGACCCATATCCCTATCGCCACAGGCGAACGGCTCTATACCAAGTGGGGCTTTCGCGAGGTGTTGGAGCAACGCGCGGCCTCGATTCTGCAGCCCGACATTGCCCACTGTGGTGGGATCTTTGAAGGCCGCCTGATCGCGGGCATGGCCGAGAGCTACTATGCCGCCATCGCACCCCACTGCCCGCTGGGGCCGGTGGCCCTGGCTGCGTGCATTCAGTTGGTCGCAGCAATCCCGAACTTTTTGGCCCAGGAGCATGTGACCCTGGGCGAGGGCTATCTCAAGGAGCCTTTCCGCTTTGAGGAGGGCTATGTGGCTCTGCCCACGGGTCCCGGCCTGGGTATCGAGCTGGATGAGGAGGCTCTGGCCGACAAGATCGGCCACGACTGGCGCAACCCGGAGCGCTACCATCCCGATGATGGAACCGCCATCGACTGGTAGTATGCTCTGGCTATCGAAAGCAGAAAACGTATGACAGAAACCGTAGAGAGTGTTCAGCAGGTCGGCGAACGAGTGCGTGAGAATGTCGCTCGTGTCATTGTCGGCAAAGATGCTGTGATCGAGCTAATGTTGGTGGCTCTGTTTTGCCAGGGGCACGTGCTGCTGGAGGATGTGCCCGGGATCGGCAAGACCACCCTGGCCAAGGCCCTGGCCGCCAGCCTGGGGTGCTCCTTTCGCCGTATTCAGTTCACCCCAGATCTGTTGCCGAGTGATATTACCGGCGTCAGCGTCTACAATCAGGATACGCGCGAGTTCGAGTTCCGACCGGGTCCCGTTTTTGGTCAGATTCTGCTGGCCGATGAGATCAATCGTGCGGGGCCGCGCACTCAGAGTGCGTTGCTGGAAGCCATGCAGGAACGTCAGGTCACAGCCGATGGCACTACCTATGCGCTCGAACAGCCCTTTTTGGTGATGGCGACCCAGAATCCGATCGAGTTGGAGGGCACCTTTCCCTTGCCCGAGGCCCAACTCGACCGATTTCTGCTACGGGTGGCGATCGGCTATCCAACGCCCGATGAAGAGCGCGAGATATTGCAGCGCTTTCGTGAGCATGACCCCATGACGGAGTTGGAGCCCGTGCTCCCTGCCGATCAGGTGCTGGATCTGACGCAACGCTGCCGAGAGGTGTATGTTCATCCTGTCATCGAAGGTTATATCGTGGATCTGGTCAATGCCACGCGCTCTAGCCCCGATCTGGCGCTGGGAGTCAGCCCGCGTGGCAGTCTGGCCCTGTACCGTACCAGTCAGGCGCTGTCTGCGCTGCGTGGCAGGCACTATGTGATCCCCGATGATACCCAAGCGCTGATTCATCCGGTGCTGGCTCATCGCCTGATCCCCAGCTCCCGGCGGCGCCTGCGCGGTGAGGCCTCGAGCGAGATCTTGGCGAGTCTCGTCGATCAGGTGCCCGTACCCGTCGAAGAGGATTGGGCTGGCGGTGCAGCGTGACCAGTGGGGCGTGGACAGCGCTGCTGCTCGTCCTCTTTATGATCGCCCTGATCATGGATCGAGGATTACTGGCCGTTTTTGCGCTGATCCTGGCTGTGGCCACGGGTGCTACAACCCTGTGGGCACGCTACTGTCTGGCCAAGGTATCCTATCGGCGGTATTTTGGCACACGTCAGCTCAGCTTTGGCGAGGAGACGACGCTCACCCTCGAGTTTGAGAATGCCAAGCCCCTGCCGCTGGCCTGGCTTCTCGTGCGCGAAGATTTCCCCGAAGAAGTCAATCTGCTGACGGGCGAGCTGCAACAAAACACCCCTGGAGAACCCGTCACCCTGGTGACGCTGCTCTCACTGCGCTGGTACGAGCGGGTGAGTCGTACCCATCGGATCCGGGGGGCTCGGCGCGGGCGCTTTCGCTTTGGTCCTGCCGAGCTATCTTCGGGAGATGTGTTCGGCTACCAGCGCCAGGTGGTTGAGGATCGCAATATCGACGAGATCCTCGTCTATCCCAAGATCGTCCCTGTTGAGGATCTCAGCCTGCCGGTAGCTCGCCCCATGGGCGAGTGGTTTGCGGCACGCCGGGTAACCTTTGATCCGCTTCGTTTCGCCACCGTGCGTGATTATGTGCCTGGCGATAACCCGCGCCACATCCATTGGCGGGCTACGGCACGCACCACGGTCCTGCAGACCAAAGAGTTCGACCCGAGCGATACCCTGACCCTGATGATGGCCATCGATGTGCAGACGACGTCGCGCAGCTACGAGTACATCCCTGACGATCTCGAGTTTGTCATTTCGGCGGCGGCCTCGTTGGCGCTGTACGCGCTGGATAAAGGCCATATGGTGGGGATGTGCGCCAACTCGCTCACCGTCGAGGCGAACACCTGGAGCCGCGTTGCTCCGGGTAGACATGTGAATCAGGCCAACGTGCTGCTCTCGGCCATGGCTGCGCTGGGGCCTTTTCGTGGTCAACCTCTGGCAACCATGCTCTGCGAGATCATACCAGACCTGCCCTATGGCGCCACGGTCATTGCTGTAACGTCGCAGCCCAACGAGAACGTGTACGAGTCCCTTGGCAATTTGCAGGAAGTGAACCATCGTGTGCTGCTGTTGACCGTGGGCCGCCAGCCGGTCGACGTACCGTCACAGATTCCGCACCATCATTTGGGAGATCAGGATGTCTGGCAAAGCCTGGACGCGTTGGAACTGGGTTGAGTTCTGGCTGATTCCAGTGATCGTCGCCATCATGCGAGTGGCATGGCTGGCGCCTATGGTGCAGCTTGTTCTAAACAATGTCTTTGTGCACCCCGTCGGCGTCGTATATCCGGCCTGGTGGCTGTTTGTGCTGATGCTAGGGGCCACGGCTCTTCAGCGTTGGCTGCAGCCCCGCCGTTGGGGGCTCGCCGTGGCCATCGCGGTGGGGCTGTTGGCCGTTCCCATTACCTGGGCGATCGTACTTGGGTTCACGCCAGAGGCCCCGTTTGCCTGGCTGCTGGGACAGCTGCTTGCACTGACCGATTTCAGTATCGGGCTTCCCAGTGGTCTCCTCATCATGATCGTAACCCTCTTGGTCTGGCGGCGCGGTCTCCTGGCGGATGAGATCAGGTATACTTCGGTCTGGACCAGCTTTGTGTTCGGCACGCTGACGCTGGGCGGGCTGATGCTCCTACGGGAAGAATTCCTGATGGATATCCCCGCCATGCACCTCACCCCCGCTATGGTGACGTTTGTCTTGTCGGGACTGTTGGCGTTGGCTCTACTCTCGCTGACGGGTACCTTGAGTGTCGAGGAACGCAGGGGCAGCGGCATGATCTCTATCGACCAGTATTGGCTTCTGGCGATCGGGTCGTTGGTGCTGGCTACCATGCTGGTTGGGTGGCTGCTAGGGCTTGCCTTTGCGCCCGAAACAGTCTTGCATATCCTGAGCTTTTTTGCACCCTTGTGGGAGGCGCTGGTATTTCTGCTGGTGGGCTTTGCCACCCTGATCGCCTATCTGTTACTCTGGATACTCACGCCTCTTGTGGAGGCCCTATATCGCCGCGTGATGCCTGTCATTCGCGAGTTTGATATCGACGAGTTGCGCGAGTTTCTGTTCGAGCAGGCACCCACGCCCGATATGGACGTTGTGGGAAATGGCATTGACTGGGGCGCCATTCTAAGGCCGCTGTTCGTCGTCGTGCTGGTCGCCATCGCCGTCTGGCTATTCATCAGAGCCTGGCAGCGCCTGCGCAGCGGCGGCGACCCGGATGTCGTCGAAACGCGCGAGTCGATCTTGTCCACGAGCCTCATAAAGGAGCAGCTCCGCGACCTATTCCGGCGCCGACGCGGCGTCTCGACGCCCTTTTACCCGCTCGATCCCGCACGCTCGAATCGTGATGCGGTGCGCGCCTATTACCAGAACCTATTGGCCTCTATGCAAAAGGCGGGCCTGCCTCGCCCCAAGGGCGCGACTCCCTATCGGTTTGACGGGATCCTGTCGGTTCACTGGCCCGACGAAAAGGCCCTGCTGGATGCTCTGACTGAGGAATATGTGCGGGCCCGCTATGCGCCCGAAGAGCCCAGTGACGAACAGGTGGAGCGGGCGATGCAGGTCTGGCAGGCCCTCCAGCACACGGTAAACCCAGAGACAGCCCGAGAGTGATCCCTCGGGCTGTCAAGATTGTGTTACGGGGGCCGATCAGGATGCTACGGCCAAGCCATCCAGTTGGGCCAGGTTGCGGTTCTGGACATTCCAGAGCGAGTGATACAGGCCGCGCTTTCTGAGCAGCTCCTCATGGCGGCCCTGCTCGCGGATGCCGTTGCCCTCCATCACCACGATGTTGTCGGCGCGAGCCACCGTCGAGAGCCGGTGCGCGATGACGATGGTGGTGCGGCCCTTTATCAGACGCTCCAGCGCTTGCTGGATGAGCAGTTCCGTCTCGGTATCCACCGATGAGGTGGCCTCGTCTAGGATCAGGATGGGTGCATCCTTGAGCACGGCTCGAGCAATGGACAGGCGCTGCTTTTGGCCACCCGAAAGCCGGACGCCTCTCTCCCCGATAAAGGTGTCATATCCATCGGGTAGTTCCATGATGAACTGATGTGCGTTGGCCACCTTGGCCGCCTCGATCACCTCCTGTTCGTTGGCATCGGGACGCCCAAAAAGGATGTTGTCGCGGACGGTGCCATGAAACAGAAAGACGTCCTGCAACACGACCGAGATGTTCTTGCGCAGGCTGGCGGCCGTCACTTTGCGCACGTCGTGCCCATCGATGCGTACCGCACCGCTGGTGACATCGTAGAAACGTGGCACCAGGCCCGCGGTGGTTGTCTTGCCGACGCCTGTCGGGCCAACCAGGGCCACCATCGAGCTGGCGGGGATCTCGAGGCTCATATCTTCCAGCACCGGGTTGCCCACCTTGTAGCTAAAGCTCACCCGATCGATCGAGATGTGACCCTGTACCGGCTCGGGCAAGTCATGGGCGCCCGGCTCGTCCACGACGTCCGGCTCGACCTCCAGCAGCTCGGACACCCGGTCTGCCCCCGCCAGCGCCTCCTGTACCTGCTCCCAGACCTGGCTCAGCGCGCGCACTGGCTGGTAAAAGAGCTCCAGGTACAAGAAGAAGGCCACCAGATCCTCCAGGGGCAGGACCTGCTGAAAGGCGAGGCGCCCGCCAAAGTAGATGACGATCACCGTGCCCAGCGACGAGGCGAACTCGACCGAAGGGCCAAACACTGCCAGATAGCGCAACACCTTGAGCATCGAGTCACGGTACTGATCGATGCGGGAGCTGATGCGCACGGCCTCGACCTCTTCGCGGGTAAAGGCCTTGATCTCGCGGATGCCCGAGAGATTGTCATTGAGGGTGGCGTTGAGATTGGCCAACTCTTCCTGCCGCTCGCGAAAGGCGGGCCGCACATAGCGGTTGAACCCCCGCATCGCCAGCAGGATCATGGGCACCGGGATCAGCGTCAGGACCATGAGCGGGCCATTCATCGACAGCAGCACCGCCGCCACACCGATGAGCATCAGGATGTTCACCAGTGTGTCGGGGATGGCGTGGCTGATCAGCCGTTCGAACATTTCCGAGTCGTTGATCATTCGCGACATCAACTGACCGGTCTGCTGCTCCTCGTAAAAGCCCAGGGAGAGCTTTTGCAGATGGTGGTAGATGTCGCGGCGAGCGTCGGCCACCACGCCCCAGCCAGCATAGTGTGACATATAGTTGGCAAAAAACCGAAAGACCGAACGAAACACATAGATACCCAGCAGTGCGAGAGCCAGGTTCACCACCGCACTCTGTGCGGCGGGATCGGTCCACACCTCGGTCTGCACCAGGGCCACAAGCTGGCGCACAATGGCGGGGGCTAGCAGCTGCACACTCACCAGGCCCAGCATGGCCATCACGGCAATCACCATCGGCTTGATATAGTTCCTGGCATACGAAGCGACAAAGACGATTGTCTTCAAGATACGTTATCCTCTGCTGTTGTTCAGTGTTGTCAGGGGATGCGAACGACAAGTATACCGTCCAGGTTGTCCTCTTCCTTTTTATAGAACGGGATCACGGTGACGGCATCCCCATACTTTTCAAAAACGTGACGGTTGAACTCCTCCAGATTGCGCATATAGTCATTGGCGTCAGGCGCAATCACCTTGCCGTTCAAAAAGATGTTGTCGACCACGATCAGGCCGCCGGGGCGAGTATGGGCCTCGGCGTACTCGAAATAGGCCATATTATTCTGCTTGTCCGCATCGATAAAGGCCATGTCAAGCGGTGCGTCCAGATCGAGGGCTTCCAAGCTCTCTAGCGCCGGCCCTATGTGGATCTCGACCTTGTCGGTGACGCCGGCTCGCTCGAATGCATCTGTGGCCATGGCTGCATGCTTGGGATTGACTTCCAGGGTGATGATCTTGCCGTCGTCGGGCAGGGCACGAGCCATCCAGACGGTACTATAGCCGCTCAGGGTACCGACCTCGAGGATGCGGCGGGCGCCCAGAACTTGTACCAGCAGGCGCAGGACCCGACCCTGTTCGGGCGTAATCGCGATCTCGGGGATGCCTCGACGGGCCGTCTCCGCCAGAATCCAGTCGGCTACGGGGTCATGATTCAGATGCTCTTGAAGATAGTCCAGGACATTGATAAAAAGGGGCTTTAGATCGGGACGTGATGTTGGCACAGCGGATCCTCCTACCGGGATGTGTGCATGGCGATGTAGGTTGGCACAAAACATGCCCGGGTCACGTGGCGTACGACCGGTCAACCGTGACTGGGCATACCTTGATTATACGATGTTTCGCATACTGAGCAACCTAAGGAAATGGATGCCCCCAATTGGCAGCGCATTGGCATGTTTGGTGGCAAGGGGCACTGTCGGGCCGGACATGGTCGGGCATTGGCCCATGTGTATGCTTGGCTGCTAACATATGGCAGCGATGGCTCGATCGAGCTGCTTGGCCAGGGTGCCGTCTTGGACCTGGGCAACGAGTCTCGCGGCCCAACCTGGCAGGTGGGCTCGCGTTGTGGCAATATGCAGCGCATAAAGTGTAGCCAGGGGGGCATCCAGTAGCACCTGATGTGGGTCGACGGGCCCTGAGACCGCCAAGAAGGCGTCTGCCGCCCTGGAGCCCAGACTACTTGCGACGTTGCGCAGGTCGCTATAGCGGGGACCCACGCCCAGCAGCCCATAGTCAAAGACCAGTGCCTTTGGCGGAATGCCGGAGCGCGTGAGAGCCAGGTTCGTCCAATGAAAATCGTTATAATTGAGAGTCTCGGGAAGCGCTCGCTGCGCGGCCACCAGGTCGGGGATCGTTTCGGCGGCTCGCTGCATCACGGCCAGGTCGGCTAGACCCAGCCGGTGACCGATGGCAAGCACGCTCACGGGGGTCAGGGCGTCGGACTCGCGCCTGAGGAAATCGGGAAAGCCTACGCCAACGCGCAGCCTATCACCTGCGGCATGGAGAGCCTCATACCAGGCCGCCACCGCGCATCCCACCGCCGGCTCGTTGGCGTCAACCTCACGGGCTAACCGCCAGCGCGGGTCGGCGTCGAGGTCCTCCAGCAGCAGGGCATGGGGTAGGCGGGCATGGACACGGGGGGTGGGCACACCAAGCCGCTCCAGCAAGGTATAGGCGCACACCTCGGTACGCTGCGGCGAATCGCCCAGCCATTTGAGGATCATCGTCCGACCGCCCTGGCGCACGCGGTAGATACGGTGGCCATGTCGTCGGGAGAGCAAATCCCAACCCTCGCCATGAACGAGTCCCAGGGCGCCCAGATCGTCTGCAGGCGGTAGATCGACCGGTCCGCTCACGCCGGGCGCCCCTTTTCTGATGCCACAGTTAGCGCAGGTCCGCCAGAATGGCTGTGGCCCCTTCAGAGAGCAGCATCCCGTCCGAGCCGACGGTAACAAACCGCATGCCCCTCGCTACCCAGTCGCTCGCATTGTGGGGACGACCGGCAATGCCCGGTACCTTGCCGGCCTTGCGGCAGGCCTCGAGCACCTGCAGGATGGTCTCCTCATGCACGGCCTGGTCCGCCGTCACCGTGAGATCCAGGCCCATGGATGCGGCCAAGTCGGCAGGCCCCACCCAACAGCCGTCGACCCCATCGACGCTGAGGATTGCCTCGGCGCGCTCTGCCGCAGTAATGCTCTCGATCTGGACGCCCAGGTAGACTTTGTCGTTGATCCACTCCAGGTAGTCGGCCCCGTGAAAGGATGCGCCAAAGGGGCCGATGGAGCGCTCGCCCCGAGGGGGATAGCGCATGGCGCGGGCGGCCTCCTGGGCATCCCCCACCGAGTTGACCATGGGGACGATCACCCCCAACGCGCCGCTATCCAATGCCCGGCCGATGGTGTAATAGTCATTCTTTTGCACGCGTAGCATCGGCGTGGCGCCGCCCAGAACGATGCTGCGATAGGCCAGCATCGTCCCGGTCTCGTCCCAGAGACCATGCTGGTTGTCTACCATGATAAAGTCAAACCCCGCCTGGGCCAGCACTTCGCCCGCCACAGGCGCGCCCGCCGTGAGGGTGATACCGTACGCCGGCTCGTCGCGCAATAACATGGCCCGGGTCCTGTTTTTGGTCATCTCATTTGCTCCTGTGTGTAGTGTGGATTATGACAGTCCCGATAGGATTCCTAGTCCAGGACGGCGGTCAGCACCCGCAGGGCGTTCTCGCCCAGAATGGCGCGCACGTCGGTCTCGACATAGCCACGGGCAAGCAGGCCCGCGGTGATCGACTCGACCTCCAGTGCGTCAGAGAGCAACGTGCCGCCGCCGTCGAAATCGCTGCCCAGGGCCACGGTCTCGATGCCCGCCACGGCCACGATGTGATCGATATGATCCAGCAGCCGCTCCAGCGTGGGGGCTTGAGCATCCACGAACATGGGCACATAGCTGACGCCGATGACGCCACCGTTCTGCGCCAGCGCCCGTAGCTGATCGTCCGTCAGATTGCGGGGATGGTCGCACAGCGCCCTGGCATTGCCGTGAGAAAAGAGCACCGGCCGTGTGCTGACGTCCAGGGCATGGCCAAAGGCGCCCGGGCTCACGTGAGCCAGATCGACAAGCATCCCCAGGTGATTCATCTCTTGCACGAGCTGCACGCCAAACTGGGTGAGGCCGACGCCCTCTCGCGCTTCCCAGCAGCCATCGGCGGCGTAACTGCTGCGGTTGTGAGTGAACCCGAGGGAGCGCACGCCTAGGGCATACAGGCTGTGCAGGACGTTGAGGCTGCGCTCGGTGACGTTGGCGTGCTCCACGGCCAGCACCAGCGCGGGAGAGCGCACGCGAAATGCCGTCTCCAGGTCCTGGGCAGAGCGCACGATGATGGCTTCCGGCGCGTGCTGCGCCAGATCGTGCAGCAAAAAGCCGATGCCGTCCAGGGCATACCCCAGGTGATGGTTGTGGGCCTGGGTGACGTCCACGGCGAACAGTCCCACGTCGATGCCGGCGGCCTGCATCTTGGCCAGATCGATCTGAAGGGGCTCGTTCGGGGGGTGCCGCATGCCGTATGGGCCCGAGATCAGGCCATTGTAGGCGGCGTCGAACGCCTGGCCGGGGGCCGCCACGCTCGCGTTGCCTCGCCGAATATGGGCAACGATGGTATCATTGTGCAGGTCTATGATCCGGGCTTGCTGCTGGAGTGTTCTTGCATCCATGTGACCTCCGTGGCGCGTGATGGTGGAACCTGCTACGCTGGCGAGAGGATAGCCCAGGTCTCTACAGACGTCCAGCCGATCCCGTGCTTGCCAACAGAGGAGAACAGCGATGACCCCTGGCCCGCTCAACCCGTTGCCACGCGCTGGCGTGATTGCCTATGACGTCACAGCCTGTCTGGGCTGCCGCGAGTGCGAGGTGGCATGCTCGCTGGGGCATACGGGCGAGTGCAATCCCGAGCTCTCCCGCATCCGGATCGACCTGGATGATTTCACCCCCGGCTATCCCGACATCCGCGTCTGCAAGCAGTGTGACTGGCCCGCCTGCCTGTTGGCCTGCGCCGCACGTTGGCCTGACCAGCCGATGCGAGTCGACGAGCGCACCGGCGCCCGCTATGTGGACGCAGACCTCTGCCATGGCTGTGGCGCCTGCGTGACAGCGTGCCCGCTGACGCCCGAGCGCCCGGTGATCTTTCAGCAAGCAGAGCGCCCGCGTATTGCATTCCAGTGCGACCTGTGCCACGAGCGCGATACGGGGCCGCTGTGCGTCGCGGTCTGTCCCGGCCAGGCCCTGACCTATCTGCCTGCGGAAGAGCGCCGCGCCTGAGGGCATGGGCCGGTTACCATAGGGTGAACCCGCCGTCGACTACCAGCTCGTGGCCGGTGACATAGGCAGAGGCGTCCGAGGCCAGGAACACCAGGGCGCCCTGCAGGTCCTCTACCTCGGCCATGCGTCCCATGGGGATGTCGGCCAGCCACCCATCGACGAGATGGGCGACCTGATCCACAAGCGGGGTGCGCGTATAACCCGGGCTTATGCAGTTGACGTTCAAGCCTCGGCTGGCCCACTCGGTAGCCAGCGAGCGGGTCAGGTGGGCGACGCCCGCCTTGGAAGCGTTGTAGGACACCTGACACTGGGGCCGGTTCACGATGAGGGCTGACATGGAGGCGGTGTTGATGATCTTGCCGTGGCCCTGCTCCAGCATCACGCGCCCCTCGGCCCGGCAGCAGTAGAACACGCCATTCAGGTTCACGGCCAGAACGCTTTCCCACTGCTCGTCGGTCATCTCTTCAGCGGGCGCCCACATGCCGATGCCGGCATTGTTCACGGCAATGTCGAGCCGGCCCCAGGCATCGACGATGTCAGCGACCATCTGGTCCACCTCGTCCGAGCTGCGCACGTCGGTGACGACAGGCATGGAGCGCACTCCCAGAGCCTCGATCTGCGACGCCACGGACGCTGCGCTCTCGGGGTTGATGTCGACCACGGCCACATCGGCGCCTGCCTCGGCCAGGGCCAGCGCAAAGGCTTGCCCGATGCCCTGTCCCGCGCCTGTCACCAGGGCGGTGCGACCGGCCAGCGAAAAGCGTTCCAGAATGCTCATGTTTTCCTCTTTCTCACGCGCTTGTACGACAAAGACGGCCTAGTCCAGGGCGATCAGCACGCGCTGGCCCATGACAAACAGCTGGCCTGGGGCGGTGCTCTGCGGGTCGAGCCAGTTCGACAGCCACTCGGCGTCCTCACGCGCCAGGTCCAGGGCATAGAGCCACGCTGCGCCACGGGGGCAGCCTGCCAGGCTGCCGAGAGGGCCGGCTGGCGCCACGTGGACTTGCGACGCCGTCGCTGCTATACAAGAGCCGGTCCCCGGCGCCAGTACTCGGGGCGCGCCTACCGGAATCGTGCGCAGGGCCTGCCCCTGCTCGTACGCCACGAGCATCCCCTGTGACAGATCGATCTCGATGGCGCGGTCCGGGGGTACAAAGGCCAGATGGCGCCGCGCCCAGGGGTGCAGTGTGGCGAGGCGGCCTGGATGATCGCTCACCACCCGGCTCTCGGGCGCCACCGGCGAACCAGCCGGTGTGGATTCTGCGACCCGAGGCACGTCGTCGGAGACCTCACGGTGCCACGGGCGCCATGCCAGGGTCGCCGCGACCAGGAGGATGATCACCGTCAGGGCGCATAGCGGGTATATCCAGGGCGCAACGATTGATGCGCCAGGCATACGACGCCTGGGCGCGTGCGGTTTCAAGTTCCCCTTGGGACGCATCGGGTCTGGCGGCGTGACGATGCCATCATCAGCGTGCGCACCCCGATAGAGAGGCGCCCCCGCGCGGGCGGCGGCCTCGAGGGGATCCAGCACCCGGCGGTCGGCGTCATCCCCATTCCGGAGCCCGCCCTCGGCATCGAGATGCGCCAGCGCCATGCGAGCCAGCTCGCAGTCGGGCCACTTTTGCAGGACGCGCTCGTACAGGGCGTGGGCAAACATCAGGTCGGTGGTCAGGCCCGCCAGCCCCAGCCAGGCCTCTTGTAGGTCTGGGTCGGCGGACAGCGCCTGCTCATAGGCGAGCTGGGCGGCGTCGAGATCGCCGACCTGCGCCGCACGGTGCGCGCTCTCGAGCAGAGCGCCGGGGCCCAGCTCGTGCTCATTGTCTTTGTAACTGTTTTGCTCCTGTGAGCTCTCTACTTGCACGGGGTCTTTACTCCGCTGATGTGGTGACGCGGGCATTATAGCCGCCCAGCCGTTGCGCGCCAAGGGACATTTGACCTTGTGGTCGCGAATCGCGATAATCGGGGGCAAGTGAGCCGCGCGCCCGTCGCGGAAAGAACGCCAGGGGGAGAAATATGAAGTCCGTTACCGCAACGATGCCCCGCTTTGCCCCGCAGTTTGGTTGGGCCAACCGCCTGCTGCGTATCGATCTGTCCGCTGCGCGCCTGTCGGTCGAGCCGCTGGAGCGCTATATCCCGGATTATGTCGGCGGCCGCGGCATCGCGGCGCGCATCGCCTGGGACGAGTACCCCGAGCCGGTGGATCCCTTTGACCCGGCCAGCCCGCTGATCATCATGACCGGCGCTCTGACTGGCACACGCTCGCCCTATTCGGGGCGCACGGCCATCTGCGGGTTCAGCCCCCAGGCCTATCCCTACAACTGGTACACCCGCGCCAACATCGGCCACCACTGGGGCGCCACCCTCAAGCGCGCGGGCTACGATGGTATCGTGGTCACCGGCGCCAGCGAGTCGCCCGTGCAGATCATCATCCGCGACGATGAGGTTGTCCTCGCGCCTGCCGATGACCTGTGGGGTCTGGACAGTTTTGACGCCCAAGAAGCGGTGCAGGAGGCTTTCGGCAAGGAGCTGCGCTCTCTGACCATCGGCCCGGCGGGCGAGCGGCTCAGCCGCATTGCCACCATCCACACCGGCACGTCGTCGACCGCGGGGCAGGGTGGCTTTGGCGCCGTCATGGGCTCGAAAAAGCTCAAGGCGATCTCGGTGCAAGGCACGGGAGACGTGCCCGTCGCCGAGCCCGAGTTGCTCGATGAACTGCTCAAGGCGGTCGCAACCGAGATCCGCGCCTATCGCCCCGTGCCCAATATGCGCGAGCAGAATGCCAGCCTGGCCTGCCGGCAGGGTGGGCGGGTGCGCCCCTATGCCTGCACGGCAGCCTGCCCCACGCCGTGCAATCGCTACTATAGCGGGATGCCCGGCGTCGCCTATCCAGAGCGCACCTGGGAGGGCCACTGGACCTGCGTGGGCAGCATCTTTCGCGGCATTGATGAGAAGGGGCCCATCTCTCATGACGGCCTCTTTGACTGGCGCATGGGCGACTATGGCGGGCTGGAGCTGAACGTCATCAGCAACCGCTACGGCCTCAATCAGTGGGAGCTGATCATGGGCATGGTGCCCTGGCTGGAGCGGGCACAGCAGGCCGGCCTGATCTCCGAGATCAACGGCATGGCCATTAACTGGCGCAGCTCGCAGTTCTGGGTCCATTTCCTGCATACCATCGCCTATCGCGAAGGGCTGGGCGACATGTTGGCCGAGGGCGGTGTGCGCGCCGCCGAGCAACTGGGCCTGGGCGTGGACCTGATGCGCCGCTACTATACCGGTTGGGGCTATGGCGGACATTGGGACGGCCACGCCTGTTGGGCCAATCACCTGGTGTTCCCCTATTGGGTGGTCTCGGCCCTCCAGTGGTCCACCGACACCCGCGACCCGTACAGCAGCAGCCACGGCTATGTGCAGAACATTATGCGGTGGAGCCCCCTCAGCCCGGCGAACAAGGAGAACCCGCCAATCTCGTGGGAGCAGATTCGCGGCATCAGCGAGCGCGTGTATGGGACGCCCGAGGCGCTGGACCCCCACAGTGGCTATGACGCCAAGGCGTACCCTGCGTTCTATCACGACTGCCGCTCGGTGATGAAGGACTCGCTGCCCAGCGACGACCAGGTCTTTCCGTTGATCTACAGTATCACGACGGACGACCGCTTTTTCCGCGTGCAGGGGCCGGGCGACCTGGGCGTTATCGAGGGGCCCTCGGTGGACTATTATCTGTTCAAGCTGGGCACCGGCGTGGACTGGGACGAGGCCGACTTTGATCGCGCCGCAGAGCGCATCTATACCCTGGAGCGCGCCCTGTGCGTGCGTCACTGGGCCCGCGACCGTCAGATGGACGAGACGGTGCTGCCCTCTTACGAGTACGAGGAGAACTGGATCAACCCGCTGCTCGGCCAAAAGCACGCCCTGGAGCGCGAGGCGTTCCTGCCTGTGATGGACGAGTACTATCGTGCGCTGGGCTGGGACGTCGAGACGGGCGTACCCACCCTCGAGCGGATGCAGGCGCTGGGCCTGGGCGATCTATACGACCCGATGATCGCCGGGGCGCAAGCGGCGCGGGCGCGCCTGGCCCAGCGGGAGCCCTCTACGGCATCTGAGACTGCGCAACCTTCCGGTGGGGCGGGCGAATAGGCCGCGATCATACCAGAGCAAAGGATCAAACCGGTGCTTTATCATCACTCCCGAGCGCGTCGGCTCCGCTGGGCAACCTTGGCGATTGCCATTTTGCTGCTCATGGCCATGGGCTGCGCGGGCGAGGGACCCCTGCTGGCGTTGAGACAGCCGACTGCGACGCCCACGGCTATGCCGCGTCCGACCGAGACGCCCACACCGACGCCGACGGCCACAGCGACGCCTACGCTTACACCGACGGCGACCCCCACGCCGACCCCATCGCCCACACCTATGCCCTTGTCGATGCAGGTAGTGGTCGACCCGCCGGTGGTGGTCGAGGGTCGCACGGCCGCCATCACGATCCGGGCCGGCCGCGCCTGCGACGCAACCGTGTGGCTGGATGATGACGAGCTGGCCGTGGTCGAGGTCTCCCCGGGCCTGTATGCCTCTTTTGTCGGCATCAACGCCCTCGCCGGCGACGGGGCCCATGACCTGCGCCTCGCCTGTTATGCCGATGATGGGGCTTTGGTGCAGCTCGACTCGCGCCTGTATACGATCCCGGGCGAGTTTCACACCGAGATGCTCACCTTTGCGCCCGAGACCCAGGCGCTGCTGGCGCCCGAGATCACGCGCCCCGAGGCCGAGCTCGTGACGGCCATCTTTGCGACGCGGAGCCCCGAGCTCTACTGGAGCGGCGCCTTTCAGTGGCCGCGCGAGGGCCGCATCACCTCGCCCTTTGGCTCGCGCCGCTCCTATGGCGGCGGCCCTGTATCGTCATTCCACGCCGGGCTGGACATCAGCGGGCTTACGGGCGAGCCGGTGGATGCGCCGGCGGCGGGCATCGTCGTGCTGGCCGAGGAGCTGCAGGTGCGTGGCAGGGCCGTCATCCTGGATCATGGTGGCGGCGTGCTGAGCGGCTATTTTCACCTGGACGAGATCCACGTAAAAGTGGGCCAAATGGTGCAGGCGGGCGATTCGCTGGGCACCGTGGGGGCCACCGGCCTGGTGACCGGCTCGCACCTGCATTGGGAGATGCGTGTCGGCGGCGTCGCAGTGGACCCCATAGAGTGGCTGGGGCGCGAGTTTGCCTGGGAGCTAGCTGACGCAGACGCCCCCTAGCCACTACCCTTGCGGGAGGAGAAAGATGGAATCGTTCTACAAAGCTCAGCCCCTGGTGATGGCCCATCGCGGGGCCAAGGATGTAGCGCCTGAGAACACGCTGGCCGCCTTTCTGGCCGCCGTCGAGCTGGGCGCCGACGCTATCGAGCTGGATGTCACGCGCTGCGCTACCGGCGAGATCGTCGTCATCCATGACGACACCGTGGACCGCACCACCGATGGCACCGGCCCGGTCGATGCCTTGTCCCTCGACCGACTGCGTGTGCTAGACGCCGGGTCCTGGTTCAAGCCTGTCTTTGCGGGAGAAAGGATACCGTTGCTCGAGGAGGTCCTGGACCGCGTGGGCGACCAGGTGCTACTCAACATTGAGATCAAGCGCCAGCGCAACGCGTCGGATGGCCTGGAGCGCGAGATCGCCCGCCTGCTGGATGTCTATGGCGCGGTGAATGATGCGATCATCTCGTCCTTTGATCCGATGGCGCTCTGGCGCATGCGCCGCGTCGCCCCCGAACTGCCCCGCGCCTTGCTCTACGCGGGTGGCATGCCCCTGGCGTTGCGCCGCGCGTGGGGGCGCCATCTGGTGGCCCCTCAGGCGCTGCACCCCCATTTCAGCATGGTGGACGCCGAATATATGTCCTGGGCGCAGGACAGGGGCTACCGCGTCAACGTCTGGACAGTCAATGAGCCCGACGACATCAGCCGCATGGCCGAGCTGGGCGTGGACGCCATCATCACCGACCATGTCGAGGCGACGCGGGGCATCCTGGGTCTCTAGCGTTGCACCGACTCCTCCGATAGGGCCAGCGGCATATGGGTCCTGTGTAGGGTCGTGCCCGCGATCAGGTCGCCCGCCAGGGCAAACTCGCCTAGTTCGCAGACGACGACGCTGACCGTGTTCGCGTCAGCATCGCGTTCGTAGGCTGAAACCGGATCGCAGGTGGTGGCCGCATCCACCCAGTCGCCACTCTGGCG
>SLPC01000140.1 GCA_007132185.1 Anaerolineae bacterium
CGGCGATATGGGCGAAGAGCCCCCGCAAGTGATCAAGGACCTGTACAACTGGTTGGATGAGTACAACATCACCGACGACGATGAGCCGGCAGCCAGGGTGCTGGAGAGCCAGGCCGAGCATGTCTGGACCATCGGCGCCATCGGTAATGCGCCCCATCCGCTGTTCGTCAGGAACACTCTCAAGAACGTGAGCGACACCGGCGGCTTTTGGACCTGGGACTCGCTCTGGGCCTTCCCCGAGTACTCGGAGCAGTGGTACTTTGAGCAGTAGATCGCGCTGCGCCTAGCAGGCGACATGCAGGTGCAGGCCTCAGCCTGTCATCTGTAAGCAACACCGGCCCCCGAGGTCAGATGCCCCGGGGGCCGGTTCGCGTTCTGGTGACCGACAGCGTCCGCCCGGCCCGCCTGCCGTTCGGGATCGAGCCGCAGAGCTTGCGCCTGGAGTTTTGGGGCCCTGGTTCCTACCCGCTTTTCGAGCAAACGCTTGGCCTGGCTATGCAGCTATAGACCGCTAAAAACCGTATGGGCAAAGCCAGGTGCCCGAATGCGCGCCTGGCCCACTTCAAAGCCCGATTCTCACCATAATACCGACTTGAACTTGGCCAGCTTGTGCGCCTGCTTGACACAACACCACATCCGCTACAGAATAGTGACATGTATCCGCATCGTACGGAAGGGGCAACTAACATGGGGCTGGTAACAATCGAGCGGCAGGACCTTAGGATGGAGCCGGTCGTAGCGGCCTCAACGCGGGTTACGCCGGTCGTCCGAGAGCACGTGCTGCGTTATCCCGGAGGCGGCATCATCTGGCGTCGACCCGTAGCCCTGTCCGTCGAAACTGAGGACCGCACCTATCGCGTACCGATTATCAACATCAACCTGCGGGCCACCTGGGCTGCTGTTGTGATCGGGGTCCTTTTTGCGATCGCCATCAGAGCACTGTCTGGACTCGGAAGGAGCCAATAGATGACTACCAGGAATCAGGACTTGATCGATGCTGCTTTAGAGCAGCAGGAAAAGAGCCTACAGCAGTTTGACCGTCTGTTGCTGAACTCGCGCCCCGACGCCGTCTTTGGCAAGTCTATGTCCGTGGGCAACAGCCAGATCTTTACGGCGTCTGAAACGTTCTCCACCCTGGGCTTTGGTTTTGGTGTAGGTGGGGGCGAGTCCGAAGAGCGAGCTTCCGAGACGACTGCCGAGCCGATGCACCAAGAGGGCGGCCCAGGCGGCGCGGGTGGCGGTGGCGGTGGTGGCGGCATGACCACCGGGCGGCCCGTCGCCATCGTACGGGTCGACAATGAGGGCGTTATGGTAGAGCCCGTAGTAGATGTCACCAAGATCGCACTGGCAGCATTTACCGCTCTGGGCACCATGTTTCTGATGTTCAGCAAGATGATCAAGGGCGCCCGATAATCATCCGCACGATAGCCATCGGTGAGATGACACTTGCACCATATAACGAGCACGCGTATTGTCCTGGAATGAGCTGCCAGGGGATGCGTGTCTGCGTTAGACGCATCTTTCTCGTCCTCTGTCGCCTTGGGCACGCGGGCGCTCTGGCGCCTGTGCGGGGGACACCGAGCCGTATGCCATGTCCTTTGTGAGTCAAGGGGACCCCAAGCCCCCACACCTGTTCAGGAGGTAGTATGTTTTTCGAGTTGCGCGAATACCGCACCTTGCCCGGCCAGCGTGAGAACTGGCTCAAGTACATGGAAGAGGTCATCATTCCGTTTCAGGTCTCCAAAGGAATGATCGTCGCCGGAAGCTTTGTCGGCGAGGAGGAAGAGGATCTGTACATCTGGATGCGGCGCTTTGAGAGCGAAGAGGACCGTGAGCGCCTGTACAAGGCCGTCTACCAGAGCCCCGAGTGGATCAACGAGATCGCGCCGCGCATTCCCGAGATGATGGACCGGGAGCGGATTGTGGTGAGGCGCATCGTCCCCGGCCCCTGTTCGATCATCCGCTAGGGGTCACAAGCCCTAACGCATCCAGATCGTACATGCAGAGCGTTCGTCGGGCTTGCTGGGGAGCGCATACGACTGCCAGTGAACCCGAACGGGCAACGCAAGGCAAGGAAGGATCCGCGCATGGAGCTATTCGAGGCCATCCGTCGACGCCATAGTTACCGCGGCCCTATGAAGGACCAACCGGTGCCCCGCGAGGACCTGCTGCGTATCGTGCAAGCAGGCATACAGGCGCCGTCAGGATACAATGCTCAGACCACGACCTTTGTCATCGTCGATGAGCCCGAGATCCTGGACCAGATCGCCGCTGTCGACCCGCGCAACGCGATACTGGGCCATGCACAAGCCCTCATCGCATGCGTGGCACCCAGGGGTCCAGAGCCCGGCTCCTCGCGCCTCTTTTTCGGCGTCGAGGACTGTGCCGCGGCCGTCGAGAACATGCTACTGGCGATCACCGCCCTCGGGTACGCCAGCGTCTGGCTGGATGGCTGGCTGCGCATGGAGGGCCGGGACGAGACGGTGGGCCGCATCCTCAACGTGCCGCCAGATCACATCATCCGGGTGCTGCTGCCTCTGGGCAGCCCCATGCACCAGGAAGAGCAGCACCCCAAAAAGCCTCTCGATCAGCGTGCGTGGTTCAACCGCCACGGTGGCTAGATGATGTGCAACGGTCAGCCCACCCAAAAGCCGGCTGCCCGAGAGAGCAAACTACAGGAGCTCCTGGACGAGTTCCGCTCGGTGGTGGGCGCCCGTCAAAAGGCGCTGGACTGGCTGCTGCCGCCGCTCGTCTTTTTACCACTGCAGGCCTGGCTGGGGCTCGCCATCGCTGCCGGAGCATCTCTTGGTCTGGCCCTGGCTTTGCTCATATGGCGAGCCCTCCGACGCAAGCCGCTACGATATGCCCTGGTGGGGCTGGCAGGTGTCGCCGTTGCTATCAGCGCGGCACTGATCTCGCGGCAGGCGGCGGGGTTCCTCATCCCAGCCATCATCTCTTCGGCCTTTAATGCCACCCTCTGCCTGGTAAGCGTGGCCGTATCGCGCCCTCTCGTAGCATGGACTAGCCATATCGCGCGGGGCTGGACCCTGGAGTGGTATTGGCATCCCCAGGTTCAACCCGCCTACACCGCTGTCACCCTGGCGTGGGCGCTGTTCTTTGGTCTCAGAGGCGCCCTTCAGGTCGCCGCATTTGTGAGCGGGCGCTCACTCTGGCTTGCACTGGTGAGCGTGCTGGGGGGCTGGCCATCCATGATTCTCTTGCTGGTGGCCAGCTATCTATACGGCACCTGGCGCCTCGGCCGTTTGGAGGGCCCCTCTGTCGAGGAGTTTGAACAAGATGAGCCACCGCCCTGGCAGGGCCAGCAGCGAGGATTCTAGCCCCATGACCCAGCGTCCTGTTCAGGAGTTTTGCCCTTGGCGCTACACGGGGCGACCCGTCGAGGCAACGGCTAGCGCAGCTCTGGGTAGGACCCGTCGAGTGACTCACAGAGGCCTGATGCACATCATGCAGCGAAACGAACAGCCCCTGTCAGGTCATGTTGCTGCAACGAGCGGCCTTGCCCTTGTCGGTGGATCAGAGCTCGATTCTGTCGCCAGAGGGCCTGATGGGCCGTAACAGCGAAAATCATCAGGCCCGCGACAAAGAGAGGCCCGGCGCGCCCAGATCCAAGACCCGCGAGCTCCTGAACGAGCTGCGCGATCTCTTGATCTTTCGCCAAGAGGCGCTCGATTGGCTCTTGCCGCCGCTGGCGTTTCTCTCACTGCAGGTCTGGCTGGACCTCGTGACCGCGGCCGGCATCGCCATCGGGATATCGGCGGTAATCCTGCTGGTGCGGGCGCTGGGCAGCAGGCCCATACTGTATGCGCTCACCGGTCTGATGGGCGTCCTCATCGCCATCGGTTCAGCCCTCATGGCAGAAGAGCCGGCCGGGTTTCTGCTGCCTGGCATCGTCAGCTCGGGCCTCCACGCCGGCGCCGCCCTCATCAGCATCCTCGTCAAGCGCCCCCTTGTCGCCCTGGCCAGCCACCTCTTTCGGGGCTGGCCCCTGAGATGGTACTGGCACCCGAAAATACGCCCCGCTTATACCAGCGCCACGCTGCTCTGGGTGTTCTACTTTGTCCTGCGGGGGATTGTGCAGACTGTGGTGTACATGAGCGACAGTGACTTTTGGGTGACGGTGGTAGGCGTGCTGGGCGGCTGGCCCGCCAGCATTGTGCTCTTGATATTCACCTATCTGTACGGCAGGCGACGCCTGGCCCGGTTGGATGGCCCTTCGGTGCAAGAGTTCCAGCAGGATGAGCCTCCGCCCTGGCAGGGCCAGCAGCGAGGATTCTAGCTCGATGCACTATTGCATGGCTACACTGGACGACGCGCCCCTTCTTGCCCGCCTCAACAAGCAGCTCATCGAGGACGAGGGCCACGCCAACCCGATGACTGTGCCCGAGCTAGAGGCGCGCATGCGGGGCTGGTTGGCAGGCGAGTATGACACGGTACTCTTTGCACGGGATGCCGCTATCGTTGCTTATGCTCTCTATCGCGCCGAGGAAGAGGGTATCTACCTGCGGCACCTCTTTGTTACCCGCGAGCGCCGCCGCCAGGGGATTGGCCGCGAGGCGATAGAGCTTCTGATGACCCGCATCTGGCCCACGGGCACGCACATCACCGTCGAGGCCCTGGCCCACAACGCCGCCGCCCTGGCCTTTTACCGCGCTGTGGGATTCAGCGACTATGCCATCACACTGGAGCGTCAGGCTGGGGCCGTGACCTCGCGATGAGGCGAACAGCCCCGCTCGGAGCTCTCACGCCAGATCCACCGCCAGCACCTCGTGCTCGTCCACCTGCGGGACCACGGCGCTCAACACGCCGTCGGCCACCTGCCAGTCCCCCAGCTTGTTGCCGCTGAGCAGGTGCGCTTTGTCCACGGTGCAGCCCAGGGGCAGGCGCAGGCGAATACGCTGCTCGCCCACGGGATGGGCCTCGCGCACCGGCCCTTTGAGCATGTGGGGATTGGTCAGGTTGACCATGTGTACCGTGAGGGAATCTGCCTGCTGCCACACGGCTACATCGAGTAGTCCCGGCCCCTCGACGCTGACGGGCAGATCGCCCGCTGCCCACGCCGCCACATTGCGTAGCAGCGTGCCATGATCCGCGTTCAGGATCTCCCAGTAGGTGCGATCGATATCCCAGGGCAGATAGGCCACCCGCCCCCGATCCTCCTCTCGCAGGTAGGCCTCGGGCTGGTCCGTGCGCTCCACGCGCGGGTACAGCTGCTCCATCGGTAGATCGGGATACGACGGCACCAGCGTCAGCAGCGGTGGCTCGCCCGTGTCATGAGCGCGCGTGGGCAAGCGGTGCACGCCATGAATGATGCGCTCGGCATCGCGCAGGCCAGCCAACAGCGGATGCCCCTGCCTCGCGTCGGCGTCCAGGTGCAGGTAGGCGTTCTGCATGGGGCCTTGGACGGACCCCGTAACGCTAGCGCCAAACAGATCGGCCAGGCCCAGGTCGCTACGGCGGCGCCCCCGCTCGTCGTACAGCGAGGTCTCGTGGGTGGCAATGAGGCTGCCGCCTTGACCACAATAAACCCGCAACTGATCGCATTGCGCGTCTGACAGGGCCGCCGTATTCGGCAATACCAGTGCCCTGTAGCGCACCAGGTGCTCGGCGTCCAACAGCGCGTCATGCACCATGTCAAAGGGGATGCGCGCCTCGACCAGGGCATGGTACCAGCCCAGGATATGATCGTGAACCCGATCCCGCGCCTCTGCCCCGCCATAGACGCGGGCTGTCTGCTGCGAGTAGACCAGTCCCACAGTGGCCAGAGAGGCCGTGTTGCGCAGGTAGCGCTCGTTGCGATGGTGCCAGTCATAGATCTCTTGCACCACCGGCAGCCAGCGCCGATCTTGGAGCACGCCCGCGAACTTGGTGAACCAGGGGCGCGCACCGTTGGCGGTGGCATCGGCAGCCCAGAGGCGCACCTCGGGCGGGCTCTGCACCGAGTCTTTCCAGCGGTAGCGCTCCTCGACGCCGACAGAAAAGATGCCGCCCACCGGCTTGCTCTCCATCGTGGCCCGATACTCTTTGGCACTCATGCCCGCCGCCCAGATCGGCATGACGCCGCTGCGCGCCTGGCGGTCGGCAAAGAGGATGTCGGCCCGAGCGCCGGTGCGGGCCATGTCCAGGCTGCTGAGGGCGCCGCCGCCGGTGTTGGGGATATAGCGAGCCTGCGGATTGACCTCGCGGATGGCTGCGTCCCACAGGTCCCACAGCGCAAAGAGGCGATCCTCGCGCCAGCGCAGGTAGGCGGCATAGTCGTCGCGCCGGGCATCGGCGGCCGTGGGCAGCGCCATGCCGGTCGCCTGCCCAAAGCTCTCGCGGCAATAGTCACAGTAGCAGGTGCCATGGCCGGCCCAGCGGTTGCCAAAGATGCCGTCCACCCAATAGAGCGACATGATCTCACGGTGAATGGCCGTCATCTGCTCCTCGGCGTGAGGGCCGAAGGCGCAGGTCACCCAGTGATCGGCGGCGGCCCAGTGGCGGCGGGGGCGGCCCTCGGCATCCACAGCCACCCACTCGGGATGCGCCTGGGCGGCATCATCCAGGATGGCGTGGGGATCGGTACGCCCGATGACGATCATGTCCTGGGCGCGGCAGCCGGCCACCAGCTCGCCGAACGGATCATCGCCCTCACCCATCCAGGCACTGCGATGGTGCCAGGGCACCTGGGTGGGATAGTAGGCCACACAGCCCCCGGCGCTCAGGCAGGCCGAGTCGGCATGTACGCGCCGGAAATAGTCCAGCCAAAAGACCGGGTCGTAGCGGCCCGGGTCGTTCTCCACCAGGGTCAGTTGGGCCCAACGCATGGGCCGATCGAACCAGGGCTCGGCGCCGACCACACGCTGTGCCTCACGTTGATAGAACGCCGGATCACGCCTCATAACAGTTCCTTTCAGAGCTCAAGCGCCTGTGCATAGCAAGTACAAGCTCAGTCGTGCCAGGGCCATTCCAACCGCTCCCATCGGCCGACGCTGGCAGCGGGATGCCCGCCAGAAGTATACCAGATCTCACCTACCGCCGGGCAGGCCACATTGGCGTACACCGTGACGCTATCGCCAGCCCGGGCCTCTATGCCGTCGTCGGCAAGCACCTGCCGCAGCGCCCTGGCCGGTGACAGCTGCGTGCATTGCGCATCGGCGACAAGTGCGGACAGCAGGGTCTGCAGGCGGGCACATCGTCGCTCGCTGCGGAAGAGATAATTATCGTCCGGGGCGACAGTACCGCGTCTGTGATTGCCGCCCACAAGCCAGCTCTGGTTTGCCTCGATCGCGTGATGGCTGGCCTGGTCGCACTCGTAGAGCGCCCGTGCGTTCGTCTTGCCATCTACGGCAAACAGTAGCATGGCGCCATCGCGCGGCACCTGTGCTAGCAGCGCCTCGACCTCGGCCAGGGTGCTGCAGGTCTCGAGCGCCTCCACGAGCCATACGTGGCAGGGCAAGAGCGACCCGGCGGGCGGCGCACCCAGCGCGGGCAGATAATGATAGTGCAGCCAGAGGCGCTGGCGGTTGATGCCGGTGCCCGCAAAAACATCCCCCTCCATGCCAAAGGTGATGGTGGGAATCCGGCCTCGCACCTCCTTGATACTGGCATAGCCCCAGAGCTCGGGCATGATCCAGTCGTTGTTACGCGCGACCCACACCTGCCCCTCGAGAGGGACCAGGGCCGAGCTGCATCCGTTGCCGAGGCTCACCTCGACATAGGGCCACTCTGCGACGCGCTCCAGGGGCAGGCCAGCGCCCGCCGCCAGCCCCTCGAACTCTTGCTGATAACGCTCTGGCAGGGTGCGCAACCAGGCCAGCGCGGCCTGGCGCCGTTCTTCCGTGGCTGGGATGTGCGGAGCTCGGCCGCCCACATAGCGCCCGATGTTGCGCTCCAGCTGTGGCCCGAGGTGCCGGCCCATGGCCACGCCGATCTCAAAGGGCGTGCCCGCCAGTTGGCAGACGCGCCCCCCGTGGGTTATCATGCCTCGGCCAACTCGACAATGGCAACGTCGCGCGCACCTACCGTTACAGTGATCACACCATTCTCCAAGGTGGCCTCCTCACCCCAGCGACTCGCTCCCGGGCGCAGATCGCGCCAAGGGCCGCCTGGCGTCAGCTCGACGGTGGCCGAAGCGTGCTGTGGGTTTACCACCCAGAGGAACACACCGCCCTCCCCGGCGTGCAGGCGCGCCTGGATGCCGGGGACGCTGCAGCGGACCTGCGGCTCGACGCCGGCCCAGCGCAGCAACTCGGCAAAGAGAGGCGCCGGGTCGTCGGGGTGTGCGACTATACCCGCGCCGGGCATGGTCCCGATCAGGCGCGTGCGTCCCTGCCCATAGGCATGGTCCACCACCGCCACGCGCCCATCCACATACCAGCCGGCGCTCTTGCCGGTGGTGGGCCGATAGGCCTGCTGGAACGTGCCGCCATACACCCAGCGCCCCTGAGACATGAACATCAGATCGGTGAGCAGGTCGGGGGTAAACTCGACATATGACTCTTGGGCCCCAAAGAGCTCCTCCAACCCCAGCCCTGGTTGGCTCGGGTCCACATGGCCGCGATCGTCGAAATAGCCCGGGCAGCCCTCGCTGATCAATGTGCCCCCGGCTTGCACCCAGGCTGTGAGCCGTTGCACGGCGTATCGCGGCAGCATCACGGGGTACGGCAGATAGAGCAGCTTGTAGGCATCGATGTCGTTGATATGGACCCAGTCGGCCTGTATATTGTGCTGGAAAAAGCCGCGGTAGGCCCCCAGCACCGACGCCGCATAGAGCTCGGTGTCGCTCTGCTGGGCATGGGCAAAATGCTGGCTTTCGGGTACCACGACGATGCCAATGTCGCCACGCACGGGCCTGGCGCGCCACAGATCTGCCTGCTCGGGAGACTGGGCCCACTGCGCGATGCGCGATGCCATCTCGGAACGCGACGTGCGAGAGCCATCCATGCCGTACGGACCAAAGGCCCCAAAGAGCGGGCCATCCAATAGGGGACGCCAGCGCGGGTAAAAGAGGCCCGTCGCTCCGGCGGCAAAGGAAAGCATATGCCACAGGCGCAGATCGTCTGGCGTCGCGATCCGCCCATCCGAGCGCGGGCGGTTGACCACCTGGGGCTGGAGCCAGAGGGCTCCGCCCTGGGCTTCGGCGTGCCAAAAGGGCTTGCCCCGGGAGGCCGCCCGCGTCAGATCCACCGCATGCCACTGCTGCCAGGGGGCGTCGCCTTTGCGGGAGGCGATCCAGGTCAGGCCATAGGCGTCCACCTGCTCGGCAGCGCGCCAGTCATCGGACGCATATCCCGCCGCGCGGCTCAGGCCGCCAGCCACGCCATGGGCAACAATAGGATGCTCCGGATCGACCTCACGAATCACGTCACGTCGCCAGGCCATCAGGCGATAGGCGTTGTCGACGCGAAAGGCCAGCCAGTCCAGCACGTCGGGATAGGCCCCCAGATGGCGAGGGATCTGGATATCCTCCCACGCCGTCAAGCTGTGGCGCTGCCAGGCCTGGGCCACGACGCGCACGTTACCGTATTTGGCTTGCAGCCACTGGCGGAACTTGCTCGCCGTGGCGGGGCAGTAGCAGACGTCGTCCCAATAGGTGCACTCGTTCCAGATATCATACCCGCCCAAACCGGGATGGTCGCGGTAGCGCTCGGCCAGAGCCCGCAGGAAACGTTCAGCCAGAGCGCGCACGTCCTCATTGTCCGGGCAGAGCCCCGGAAAGCCACCCGTGACGCAAGAGCCGCTCATGGTGCTGTTCAGCTTTTGGCCAGAGCGCGTCTCGAAGCGGGCATGGGGATACCGGCCAAAGGCCCATTCGGGGGCCGCGGTGATCATCTCGGCAATGATGGTCGTCATGCTATGCTGGGCGGCCAAGTCGAGCTGCCGGTCATAGTCGGCCCAGTCATACTCATCTGGGGCTACCTCGATGGCGCTCCACAGGAACCAGTGGCGAAAGGCACTATAGCCGTCCTGGGCGGCTATGGCATAGTCCCGCTCCCAGTCATCCCGAGGCGGGTTGGACTTGCGAAAGTAGACGGCCCCATAGGTAAAGGGCAGCAGTGGTTGGCGTGACATGGACTCCTCCCTGTGGATGGTTGCAGCCGATTGCAGCACGGCTGATACCATGGTAGCCCAGCTAGCAGGCTCTAGCAAGCGTCACAAGGCATCTTTTCCGCTGAAGCGAGGAATGAACGGTGAGGCTGCCCGCGGGAAAGAGGACAAAGGGAAACGGCCCGCGGGCCTGAGCCCACGGGCCAAAGACGATCCCTATCGCCGATATGCTACCGGCGTCTAAATATCAAAAGCAGCAGCAGCGCGCCCACAACGGCGATCAAAAAGCTACGTATGTCAAACCCATATGCAACATCAACGCCAAAGAGCAAGTTCGCCAGCAGACCGGCCACAAAGGCACCGGCAATACCGATCACGATGTTCATCAGGCAGCCCTGTCTCTGGTTGGTGCCGGCGATCAGGCTGGCCACCCAGCCCGCCAGCGCTCCGAAAATTACCCATGATAGAATGCCCACTTTTCACCTCATCTTTCGGGCAGATTAGCACGGAGCTACAAGATCTCTTGTTACTCCTGCTCAACTTTTTCGACAACGATAGTATAGTCTACGGCCAACGCCGCGACGGCGCCGATGGCTGCCCATACCGGCATTGCCACGGCCCCCACTACACCGAGTGTGAGAGGGATCTCGAGCACTCGAACCCCCTCGGCGTTCTTGAGAATGATGCGTCGCACATTGCCAGCACGCACCAGCTCTTTGACCTTGGCCAACAGCTGATCGCCCTGCACCTTGATCTCTTCCGTCTTGATACCGTCCTCAAAAGTAGCTTTGACTTTGCCAACGATTTCTTCGCCGTCAATATGCATCTCTTCTTTGCGTGGTTTCGGATCGTTCATGCTCATTTCCTCCCTCGATTGGCGGCCCCTGGGCAGAATTAGACCAGTTTCTGGTTGAACGGGAACAGGGCCACCTGTATTAGTTTGATATGTTGCTTGGCAAATGGCAGGCCGACGATCGTGATGGCAAGAATCGCCGCCATGATCAGATGGGTCAGGGCAATCTCCCAGCCAAATAGGACGATCCAAATGACATCGAATACGATGCCCAGACTCGACTGGCGTTCGCGGCTCACAACCCTCTTGCCAAAGGGTGATAGCGTCGCAATCCCCAGACGTATCGCCTGCATGCCAAAGGGGATACCAACAATGGTCAAACAAAGCAACGCCCCAAATACGATATAGGCTATCGAGACGATCAACCCACCAAAGATCAGCCAAACAATGTTTCCAAGTATGCTCATGAGTGCTCCCTTGTCCCCTATTCTAGCACAGTACATCCCGTAAAGATAGGTGTATATGCGCAGTAATCGCTATACGAAAAGGGTCAGAGAGGGTTGCGTTAGCTATGGGCCTGCGTTCGCAGAGTTAGTACCTTGACAAAGTTGGTGGGCCCTTGTTGGGTAATGGGATGGCCGCCGGTAATGACCACTTTATCACCTGTCTGGGCATAGCCTTGGCGGAGCAACACCGACTCGACCATATCATAATACTCGGCCTCGGTCTCGGCGAACTCTGTCTTGATTGGCGTGACCCCCCAGAGCAAACTGAGGCGCTGGTAGGTGCTCTCCAACGGGGTAAAGGCCAAGATGGGAAGATCCGGTCGATAGGTGGAGACGAGGCGGGCCGTGCTGCCCGAGCGCGTGACGACGCATACCGCCGCCAGGGGCAAAGTGCGGCTCAGGGCGCTGACGGCGGCGGCGATGCCCTGCGGCACTGAGGAAAACTCGTCAAAGGAATATCGGTGCTGCTCGTGATGGCGAACGATGGCCAGTTCCTCTACGGCATCGGCAATGCGGTCCATCATACGGATGGCTCGTACAGGAAAAGCGCCGATGGCCGTCTCACCACTCAGCATGACGGCATCGCTCCCATCCAGGATGGCGTTGGCCACATCGCTCACCTCGGCGCGAGTGGCCTGGGGGGCCCCGATCATGGACTCGAGCATCTGCGTGGCTGTGATCACCGGCACCCCTGCGCTATTGGCCGCTTGGATGATGTCCTTTTGGAGCACCGGCACCCTCTCGGGCGAGATCTCGACGCCCATATCGCCCCGCGCCACCATGAGGCCATCGGCCACCTGGATAATCGCATCCAAGGCGTCGATAGCCTCGGCCTTTTCCAGCTTGGCAACGACGGGCACGTCGCTCCCGGCTTCACGGATCGCCTCCTTGATACGCAAGACATCACCGGCCTGGCGCACAAAGGAGATCGCCACATAGTCCACGCCTTGGGCCAGACCAAAGGCAAGGTCATCCAGATCTTTGGGCATAATGCTGGGCCAACTGACATCCACGCCTGGCAGGCTGAGCCCCTGGCGCGGACGCAGCTCGTTGCCATGAATCACGACGCAGACCACGTCGGTCCGGGTGGTCTCTACCACACGCGTGTCGATCAGGCCGTCCGAGATCAGGATGCGATCCCCAGGCGAGACGTCCTGGGGCAGATGGGGATAATTGGTGCTGATCCGCTGGGCATTGCCCTCGATCGGCTCTGTGGTAATTGTCAGTTGCTGACCATCAACGAGCTGAACAGGCTGATCGCCCTGGAGAGGACCGGTACGGATCTTGGGACCCTGCAGATCCTGAAGCAGAGCCACGGGCCTGCCCGCCTCGCGGGCCTCACGACGCACCAAATCGATATAGCGGGCATGATCCTCATGAGTGCCGTGAGAAAAATTGAGCCGAACCACATCCACCCCTGCCGCGATCATCTCGCGAACCCGTTCGGGGGTGTCAGTAGCTGGCCCAATGGTGGCAACGATCTTGGTTCGACGCATTCTGGCCCTCCCATGGAATGATGCGATGGCTGCGTTTTAGGGGGCCAGGTCGCCTCTTAGGCGCTCTCGGAGGGAGCCGAGTTGCCCTTCTGCTTCTTGTCTTTGGACTGGTTCCCGGACCCTTGAACCATCGCAGTTCCGACTCGGGCTACCCGCCCTGCCTTGCGCGCACCCTGCTTGACCGCACGCCCGGCAATTCCAGCATAGCGACCCGAGGTGCGCCCCACGTTGGAGACGACCTGATCAGCCTTGGTGGCCTCTTTTTGGCTGGACGGTTGCTCCATCCCTTGTCGGATGCCGCGCATGAGGCCTCCAATAATGATGTAGCGGATCGACAAGATGATGGCGATGAAAATGAGATTCGTGAACAGAGAAACAAAGAGGTATAGGCCCTCAGATAGGCCTACCTGTACGAGTTTGTGCACCGCCAGCCCGCTATCTATCAATAGCCCCAATACAATCAACAAGGCCCAATGGCGCCACAACAGCCCCTGCAAATTCCGCTTCTTGGGCTTGGACGGCATAATGTCACCTTTCACTAACAGATCAAGCCGCACCTTGACGCGACCCTATTATCTCTTTGCTTTATTGTAGGGTCGCTAGTCGGGCCTGTCAACTCGTAGGCATTCGTGCTGACACGTAACCTGGCCATATGGCCTAGATAAGGACCCCTCTCATGGCCAGGATTCGACCTGGCCCCACGATTGTCGCTTCTGCCCCCCTATACCGTATAATGATCATGTAACTAATGCAAGAAGCGCCGTGCCTCCAGTGCCAAGGGAGCAAGAGAGATGCGTGTACGAGTTCCAATCGCTCTGTGGCTCATCCTGATCCTGCTGCTTGTCGCCCTCCTTCCGATCATCGCGAGCGGGTGTCGCCCCTCGCAGGCTCCCGACGAGCGGACCGTCCCTGGCACACCAGACGCAAGGGAGGTAGGCCCTCCTCTCCAGGCAGCCCCGCTCCAAGACCACACATCATTGCCCGACCGCCAGGGTCTGACCCCGGAGCAGGTGACCCAGACCTATTACGAGTGGTACATCGCCATGACCCTTGCCCGCTTTGAGGGGCTCTCGGATCTGGATCCCGTACTGCAGGCCGAGGGGTATCTGCACGACAGCATGGTCCAGAGTATCGTTGCCGAGCGAGAGGCGGGGCTGATGGCCGACCCCATGCTCTGCGCCCAGGATGTACCCCGCAGCGTCCGCGTCATCGAGGGGGAGCGCGAGGGGCCTCAGGCCAATGTCCTGCTCGGCACCAGCTTTGAGGGGCACCGTCTCGCTGTCTTCCTCAAAGAGGACGCCATGGGCTGGCAGATCAGCCAGGTCCAGTGCCATCCGGAGCAGGCAAGCGCCGCGCCTCAAGCCACCCCGCTCCCGCTGGCGCCGGCGGAGCCGGGCTGGGTAGAATACCAGAATCAAGAGTACGGCTTTGCAGTTCTGGTCCCCGAGGATTGGGGCTTCCAAGTGCTGGCCCAGGACCCGCATATGCCGCCCATCGGCCCGCCCAGCCTCAAGCTGGCGGTCTACATGGCGCCCAGAGAGCCCGAGAGCACCGCCAGCACGCCTTTCAGCATCGAGTTTGCCATCGGCGATGAGCAGGAGCTGGCCGCCATGTACGGGGAGGCCACAAGCAGCGAGCCGATGGAGATCGGCGGCCTGCCGGCCATGCGCGAGGTCGAGTCCCTCGGCGAGGATGTAGCGCTGATCCGTTATGTCATCCATCATCCTCGCTTCCCCGAGCGGCGCGTGACCCTGTTGGACCCCATCTCGGGCTTTGCCGAGCGGCGTGCCCAAGCATCCGAGACCCTGGTGCAGTTCGACCGGGTGGTGAATAGTTTCCGTTTCGTGGATTGAGGAGCGAGTGCGTGATGGTCAAGCTAGAGCAACGCGTCGTCCCGGAACAGCGCTGGGCGGCCCGGCTGGGCCTGGGCTCCTACCCACGCTTGCAGACGCGCCTGGTGCTGGCGGCGCTCTTGCCGGCGCTGGTGATCCTGGCCGCCGTCGTGCTATTAACCCTCACCGCCTACTATCGGGTGATCGAATCGCTGGCCCTGGAGCGCAGCGAAGCCCTCACTCGTCTGGCCGCCGAGCAGGTGGCGCTGGACCTGGTCCCCTACATGAACCGCCTGACCGCGGCTACCCAATCGCCGAGCCCAGCCGTTTCGCCCCGCGATCAGATGCTGGCGCTGCGGCTGGCCATGCCCGAGCTGCAGGTCTTTGACGGGGGTGTCATCATCGTGGATTCCTCGGGCCATGTGTCCGCCACAGATCCCCGCCGAATAGAGGCGGTGGGGCAAGATTGGTCGCAGCTCGGGTTCGTCCAAGCTTATATGCGCAGAGAGCCTGCCCCATTGGGAACCGAGGTGGCGTACATCGGTCCCGAGGGGGCCCCTGCCGTCGCCGTCACCATCATCACCAGCGCTCAAGGCGGTGAGCCTGTGCTGGTGGCGGGCCTCTTTCGCCTGGATGTGCCGGCCTACAGCAGCGCATTTTACCGACTTTTGCTGCGGCAGCGCGAGGGCACCGATCGCGGCGTTTACCTCGTGGACTGGCGAGGCCACCTTGTAGGGGAAGAACCCCTCCCAGGTTACCTGACTGGGCTGATTCCCGAGCAGGCCAGCAGGGCAGCCGCCACAGCGGGCCCCGGCGCCTGGCGGCTGCGAGTGCCTGGCGGCGACCAACGCGTAATCAGCTATGCGCCGGTGCCAAACGCAGCCTGGTGGCTCATCCAGGATGAGGACTGGGCCACGCTTTCTCAGACCGGCGCCCGCTATGGACGGCTGCTCTGGCTGCTCCTGGGCATTGGGTTGGTGCTACCCGGCCTGCTGGTGGGCTGGCAGGCCCGTCGACTGATGCGGCCCCTGGAAGAACTCACGAGCGCGGCCCAGGCCATGTCGCAAGGCGAGTTGGGTCGGCAGATCGAGCCACCCAAAGAGTGGGAGCTGTACCAGATGGCCACTAGTTTTAACCAGATGTCCGCCGAGCTCCAGGCATTGTACTATGGTCTCGAGCGCAGGGTAGCCGACCGTACCCAGGAGCTAAGGGCGTTGCATCAACTGGCAACCCTGCTGGGCCGGTCTCTGGACATGTGCCAGACGCTCCAGACGGCCCTCGAGCAGATGGCCAAGGTGATCCAGTGGCCCACGGGGCTCGCCTATCGCGTGGCGCCCGAGAGCGGCCCGCTGCAACTCGTGGCCAGCCTGCGCATAGCCAGCGGCCCACCCCAATCCGTTGTCCCAGACGTCGGTAGCCGCAATGGCACCACGCTCATAACCTGTGATGAGGCTGTTGGGCGGGTCGGCGAGATCCTGCGTGCGATGCACTGGCAGTGCGCCGTCTTCGTGCCGCTGGCCACCCGGTCGGAGCGGCAGGGGCTGATCCTGTTGGGCTCTCCTGTGGAACGTACGCTCACCGACGAGCAGCGTAGCCTGCTGGAAGCCATGGCACGGCAGGTGGCCATGGCCGCCGACAATGCGCGGCTCTATGAGCAGGCCGAGGCCGAAGCCGTGGCCGCCGAGCGCAACCGTCTGGCCCGCGAGTTGCACGACTCGGTGAGCCAGACGCTGTTTTCGGCCAATCTGCTGGCCGGCGTGATCCCCACACTGCAGGACAAGAACCCTGCGGAGGCGCAGAGACGCCAGGCCGAGCTCCGCCAGCTGACCCAGGGGGCCCTGGCCGAGATGCGCACCCTGCTCCTCGAGCTGCGACCCCAGGCGCTGCTGAACGCTCCCCTGGAGGACCTTCTAGGGCAGTTGGTGGCCGCCGTCTCTGGACGTGCGCGACTGGCCATCAACCTGGAGGTGGACCCTCTGCCCGACCTGCCCGATGAGGTGCGCCTTGCTCTGTATCGCACGGTGCAAGAAGGCCTCAACAATATCGCCAAGCATGCCGGGGCCCAACAGGCCTGGGTGCAGCTCCGCGTGAATGACGATGGTAGCGACCGAGCAAAGCTCCGGCTCGAGATCCGCGACGATGGCAGCGGGTTCGATCCCGGCACCGTGTCGGGCGCCCATCTGGGCCTGCGCATGATGGGAGAGCGGGCTGCTGCTATCGGGGCTCAGCTTGCCATCGACAGCCAGCCTGGCGCCGGCACTTGCGTAAAGCTATACTGGTCACGAGAACAATATGTGGCCCAGCGGGACGGTACAGCGGGAGAGGAGTTGTCCACATGAGCGAGAGCAGCGTCATTCGGGTACTGATCGTCGATGACCAACCGGTGGTGCGAAGTGGGCTCGGCGCCTTTCTCTCGGCCTTTGCCGATCTCGATCTGGTAGGCGAGGCCGCCAATGGCGAACAGGCGCTACGGCTCTGCGACGAATTGTGCCCCGACGTCGTGCTCATGGACCTGATCATGCCGGTCATGGATGGCGTAGAGGCTATTAGACAGCTGACGGCGCATCACCCCGAGGTTCAGATCGTGGCATTGAGTAGCTTTAGCGACGATGACCTGGTCAAGCGCGCCATGCAGGCAGGTGCTGTCGGCTATCTCCTCAAGAACGTATCGCACATCGCGCTGGCCGAGGCCGTGCGAGCAGCCCATACTGGACGGCCCACCCTGGCCCCCGAGGCCACTCAGGCCCTGATCCGCGCCACGCGCCAGCCCCGACCGCCAGGCCACGATCTCACCCCCCGTGAGCACGAGGTGCTGGCCCTGATGGTCCAGGGCCTCACCAACATGGAGATTGCCGTGCGGCTCTATATTGGTGAGTCCACCGTCAAGAGTCACGTCAGTCATATCATCGGCAAGCTGGACGCATCCAGCCGCACCGAGGCAGTCGCCACCGCCCTCCGCAACAACCTGGTCACCTGACGGATCGCCCGATCATCCCATCTGACCGCTTCCATACTCTCCGGCTGAGCGATGCCTCCGGCGAACCCGACCTGTATGCTACCCATGGATGGCTAAAACGACGCGAGCATGCAGGAGGGGAGCACCATGATAGAGCACGGGTTGCTGATCGTCGCACTGGCGGTGGGTTGGGTGGCGCTCTCGATGCCTGGTATGCGGCATGGCCGATGAGAGCGCAGGGGTATCCTTGTATCGAGTTCGATGACTCGTGGCTCGTATTCACCTTACTTGTGGGTTACAGTAGGCTCACGATAACAAAGCGACACAAGAGGCTGGCTGGGCTCCACAACCCTTACAGACTCTCAGGGACGCGATGTTCGGCTCACAGCTGAACGCTGGGAGCATATTCTGAACCCCCCCAAGAGAAGTACGATCCTATGGCGCCCCTGAGAGTCTGGCACGAACAAGAAGGGGATCATCTCGAGATCCTCTATGAGGATGCCCCGGCCACACTAAGAGATAGACGATGATATATTCGAGCCCCGCACGCCCGACGGTTGCGTCGTCGGATGGGACCTGTTCAACGTGAGCAGGTATGACCGCGAAAAGCTAGCACTGCTTACTTCCGTAACCGCGA
>SLPC01000155.1 GCA_007132185.1 Anaerolineae bacterium
CCACGATCTTGGCGTCCATCACCGCCAGGTCCGCGGCGCGGTCCATGTTGATCTGGTCGATATAGGGAAGCTGGTTCCCCTCGGGGTCCACCGCATGATAGTACGGGTTGCGGCGATGGAATGCCATGGTGGGCGTGTCACGGTGCGAGATGTAGGCGCGCAGCGTGGGGCGCTCGATATTCTGACCGGCATTGTTGCGCTGGCCATGGAGCTGGTACCAAAAGTCAAAGCCCGCATCTTCGGCCAGATCATTGGCATCCGGGTTATAGTCGATATGGAACTGCTCCATATAGTGACGCGGCACCCAGGTGTTGTTGTTACCCCAAAAGCCATAGTAGTGGGCCATGTTGACCAGCTCGAACGACGGATGCGGCTGGGCATGGGTCAGTTTAAAGGTATAGTCGTCGATAACATCCAGCTGCATGATCTCGCCGCCCCAGCGGAAATGCATATGGGGCACGGGCGTGATCTCGGTATTCAGCAGTATGTCCTCGTACCAGTACACCAGGTCGTTGGTGGTCAGCGGCTCGCCGTCGGACCACTTCATACCGGGGCGCATGTAGCAGGTGACCTCGGTAAAGTCATCGCTAACTTCCCAATCCTTGAGGACGTTGGGGAGGGCGTGGGTGAGGTCGTGCGAGATGCGGCACCAGTTGGAGCCCCAGTCACCCATCGACTGGTGGGCGTCACCACCGGACAGGTTCATGGTGAGGTCGCCCACGGTGAGCGTGCCACCGTACTGGCCGATCGACTCGTACACGGGGCAGACGCGGGGCTCTTCGGGCAGACGCTCGTCCACGGGGGGGAGCTCGCCCGCTGCGACCATCTCGGCCAGCATGGGGGCCTCGTTGTAGATGCCTGGCGTCTCGATCGGCTCTTCCACGACCGGCTCCTCAACTTCCGGCTCCTCAACCTCTGGCTCCTCAACCTCCGGCTCCTCGACGATAGGATCATCGACGACGGGATCCACGACCGTGGGCTCATCGGGCGCGTCGGGCGCGCAGGCCGCAATGGCCACGCCAGCAGCCGTGATACCGGTCAACCGGATAAAGTCGCGTCGTGTATGCTTCTTCAGATTCATGATAGACCTTTCTTTGGGAAACGTGCTCAAATCTTGGCAGCCATCAATCACCAGGCTCGATGCTAGAGGCTGCCTTACGCACGGTCATGGTCCTATAGGTTCCTCCTCTCGTGCTATCCGACCGGCTCAACTGTGGGCGCCATGGCTATGGTGACAGCCAATCCGTGGGCGGCGCTAGCCTACCTGCCATAGATCCCCTGCAGAAACGCAGACAACGAGCAACTCTTTCAAGAGCGGCTCGTTGTTCTCACCTCTAGTCCCCTCCTCGGGTTTGTATTGGTGTATCTCTTGTCTGCAGCTATCGATGCACCATCGCTCGACAGGATGGGTCTAGTATAAAAGGCTTAGTTGCTGTTGTCAAGCAACGATATTTTGGCGTAGAGACCGCGCCAGAATGGCTCAGGAAGCACGCTCCGAGGACATTGAGAGGACACAATGCTCGTTAGAAATCGTCGGCAAGGTAAAGTAAAAGGTTGCGCCCTGACCGACCACCGATTCAACCCGGATCTCGCCGCCATAGCGCTCCACCAGACCCTGCACGATGGAAAGGCCCAGGCCGGTACCCTGACGCGAGGCGCTCTTGGCTCGCTCGGTGCGAAAGAACTGCTCAAAGATGCGCTTCTGATCTTCTGGGGCAATGCCGATACCCGTATCCTCTACAATGCCACGGAGCATATTTCCGCACCCGCTCAGGGTGACGCGTATCTCTCCTCCATCGGGCGTATACTTGATCGCATTGCTGATCAGGTTGGTCCATATCTGCTTGACATGCTCGGCAGGAGCGCAGGCTGGCGCAAGTCCGGGTTCTACGTGCACATGCTTCTCGAGCCGTCTATCCTCGATCCGGGCTTGCATCAGATCCAGCACATCCTCGAGCACCGACGCCGCATCGCACGGCTCGATTTGGTTCTCGTGAACGTTGTCGCGTAGATGCGCCAGATCCAGCAGGTCGCTGATCAGAGCAAGCTGATCATTGGCGCGTTGCTCTGCCTTGGCCACGATCTCTTCGATGCGCTCAGCGGGCACATACCCTTCCAAGATCAGGCGCAGGTAGCTCTGGATCGCGGCCACGGGCGCCCGCAATTCGTGAGTGACCAGTCGCATGAACATGATGCGAGAATGATCCACTTCTTGCAGGCGTGCGTTGAGCTCTGCCAGTTCCTCTGCACGTAGCTCGCAGGCCAGGTTCGTCTCGTACAGCTCACGCTCATTCCGTCGCAGGCGCTGTATCAGGGTCGAAGAAAGGTAACTGACAAAAAAGGCGGCCGAGGTGAGAACCACGATCTCGGCAATGAGATGGTTCCACTCCTGATGGCGCATGGGCAGACGGAACCCTGCCAGATTATAGTGGGGGACGATCCCCGTGGCCTCTGCCAGAAGCAGGCCAGCCCACAGGACCGAGGCAATCAGCGCAAACAGGTAGCTATCGCGCCGCGTGAGCAAGATGCTGCCAATGACAATGAGCAAGAGGTAGTAGAGGGAAAACGGGTTCTCCATGCCCCCCGAAAAGTGGAGCAAAAGCGTAAGGGCGAGCAGATCCGCGATGATCTGCGCCCGAAGCAGCCCTGCCAAGGTTTGATTGGACACCCCTCGCCTGGCGAGTCGTTCGGTAAGCCCCCATAAGAGCGCGTTGTACAAAAGCACACCGGCCAGAACACCCCATATCGGCCCTGTGGGCAGGAGCGTTCCCATCAGTTCATTGCCCAGCAGGATCGCCAGACCGATCAACGTCAAGACGACCCAGCGCAAGAGGCTCAACCACTGCGCACGTCTTCCGATCTGACCGCTCACGGCAACATCCGCGAGGACGCTCACCTGCCACCTCCCTGCTCCAACGGTACGAGCTTGCCCCTTCTCAACTAGGGCAGTCGAAACACCTGACGCAGCCCCTCCTCCGCCGCGTCATAATCCTTATTCTGTATCACGCACGACACGGTCGAAATGGAGGTGCTGATGGCCAGGATGTTGATGCCTCGCTCCGCCAGCGTGCCAAAGGCCCTCCCCGCAATGCCAGGCCGCTCGCGAAAATCGGGGCCAAACACCGCTATCAGAGCCACATGGTGTTCCTCGCTGACATCTTCCGCCTCTAGCTCCCTGGCTACAGGCTTGATCCGGGACAGGGCCTCTGAGGCCTCCTCCTCTGCCACACAAAAGAGCACATGGCTGCGATGGCGGAGATCAATGCACTGGACGATGAACTGGGCGTTGATGTTGACCTGGCCCAGGGCCCGAAAGATGGAGGCGCCAATGCCAGGGCGATCAGGCGCTGACATGACCCCAATCAGGCAGAGATCACGGAATTTGAGCAGCCCTCCCGCTGCCACCGGTTGTTCCATCGTCACTCTCCTCTGCGCCTAGCTCAGCAGTGTCGCTACCCGGCTGAGCAGGTTCGCCGGTGAGATCGGCTTGGACACAAATCCGTTGATATGGATGTACTCATCGGTTGGAAATAGAGCTGCATAGTCGGTATTGGCGATGGACGTTACCATTAGGATGGGGATATGGCTCTTGTTCGGATCATTCGCCATCTCCTGACTGACATGCAGGCCCTCCAACACGGTCTCCATGATGATATCCAGGATCACCAGGTCGGGCTTTTCATCGACAACGCCGCGCAGCCCCGCCTCTCCATCGGGCGCCGTTACAACCTGATAGCCGGCAGACTCTAGCACAACGCGCGTCGCCTCACAGAAATCTGGGTCATCATCCACGATCAGGATCTTGGCCATGGGTTTTGTCTCCCTCCGTGTAGCTCGCTCTAGGCGGGTGCCGCACATCCTCCCTGGCTGATATGCTCCTCAAACTCGTCGCGAAACCGCACCAGTGTCCCGCCAATGGCTGACACCACGGCGTCGCCCATGGGACAAAAGGTGTTCCCCGAGATGCCGTGGCAGAGCGCCTCCAGGCGATCCAGGTCCTCTGGCACGCCCCGACCCGCCTCGATCGCCTCCAGCACATCCACCGCCCGCTGGGTACCCACTCGACAAGGGGTACAGCGCCCGCAGCTCTCGTGGGCGAAAAAGCGCGCCGAGCGCCGCGCCACGTCCACCATGCAGGTATCCTCATCCAGGACGATGATCGCCCCGGTGCCCAGGGCCGATCCAGCCCCTTCTAGCGACTCGAAATCCAGGGTGATATCCAACTGATCGGCGGTGAGCGGGGGGGTCGACGCGCCGCCAGGGATCACCGCCTTGATCGCTTTGCCACCGGGCACCCCCCCGGCATGCTCATAGAGTAGTTCCCGCAAAGAGATGCCCAGAGGAAACTCGTACACCCCCCGGCGGTAGACATGCCCACTGACGCAAAAGATCTTGGGGCCCGTGCTCTTCTCGGTGCCGATGCTGGCGAACCACTCGGCGCCATGGTTCACGATATGCGGGATATTGGCCAGCGTCTCGACATTGTGCACCAGGGTCGGCTGCCCCCAATAGCCCTTTTCTGCCGGATAGGGTGGCTTGAGACGGGGCTCGCCCCGCCGCCCCTCGAGCGAGCTGATCATCGCCGTCTCTTCGCCGCATATATAGGCGCCCGCGCCGCGATGCACGCTCATCTCCAGGTCATAGCCGCTGCCAAGAATATTCTGCCCCAAGAACCCGCGGGCATAAGCGTCGGCGATGGCCTTGATCCAACTCTTGATGCCCTGAAAGAACTCGCCCCGAATATAGACAAAGGCGCGCTCTGCCCCCACGGCATACGCGGCGATGATGGCCCCCTCGATGATCTGATGGGGATCCTTTTCCACCAGCTCTCGGTCTTTGAAGGTGCCCGGTTCGCCCTCGTCGGTGTTGACGCACAGATACTTGGGCCCGTCACTCTGCGGCATGAACCCCCATTTGAGCCCCGCAGGAAAGCCGGCGCCCCCGCGCCCCCGCAGCTTGGACGCCTTGACCAGTCCGATCAGCTCGCCCGGCGCATAATCGCGCAGCGCCCTGGCCAGGGCTGCATAGCCGTCATTTGCCAGGTAGACATCGATGCTGTCCGAGCGCGGTAAAGACGTTCTCCTGAGCAGTACCGGTTCGAATGTCATGGCCGTCCCTCCAGATCCTGCAGAATCGTGTCCACCTGACCAAGGGTGAGATTGGTGTAGAGTGTGTCGTTGATACGCATGGCGGGCGAAGAGCCGCACGCCGCCAAACACTGGACCATCTGCAACGAGAACCGCCCATCGCCCGTCATCTGGCCCGCGCTGATGCCCAGACGGTCCTCGAGATGAGCAACCAGATCCTCGGCGCCGCCTGCCAGATGGCAGGAGAGACCCTCGCAGACCTGGATCAGATAGCGACCGACGGGCTCGGTGCGGAACATGGAGTAAAAGGTGGCCGTGTTGTACACCTCCCGCGGGCTCATGCCCAGGCGCCGGCCCACCCGCTCCATCGCCTCACGCGATAGATAACCATATTGCTCCTGCGCCATGTACAGCGCCGTGAGCAACATGGCGCGCTTGGCCGGGTCCATCTCTGCATAGTATCCTGGCTCCATGCTCGCCTCCTCTAAGCGTCTGCTCCCGTCAGTTCTGCCACGCGGCGCAACAGGGTCGAAGGATCAATCGGCTTGCGCATGAACCCATCGAGCCGCGCATGCCCATTGCGGGGAAATACACCCTCGTCCGACTCATTTACAATCGCCGATACCATCAGCACCGGCACCTGGCGTAAGAGTGGGTCCGCCGACATCTGCCGACTGACCGACCAACCATTCAGCTCATAGGACATCATCACGTCAACGATCACCAGATCGGGGCGCTCGGCCTGCATCAGCTCGAGCCCTGCGTCGGCATTGGTCGCCGTCCGCACGGTATAGCCATCGGATTCCAGCACGATGGTGACGAAATCTAAAAAGTCCAGGTCATCATCCACCACCAGCACCATCTTGGGCGCGCTCTCAGGCATGGCCTTCCCCCTCACCGTATCACAGCGCTTGAGCTAGGATGCTTGCCCCACCAACCGCCGCACTCGCTTGAGAAGCTGCTCCGGCTGCACCGGCTTGGAGATCCAGCCGTCCACGGGGAGATACTCATCGGTGGGAAACATGGGCGCCATGGGGCTGGCGGTGATGGATGAGATCATGAGGATGGGGATGCTACGCAGATCCTCGTCCTCCTCCATAACGTGAGCCAGATTTACGCCATCCAGCGGACCGGCCATCATCACGTCCAAGAGCAGGAGATTGGGCGGGCTTTTGCGCAGCATGCGTAGCGCTTCGTCTCCGTTCGCTGCCGTCTCGATAGTATAGTTCTCGGCTGTCAGGATCATGCGGGTGATCTCGACGAAATCGGGATCATCGTCAACGACCAATATGGTTGTCATGGTGACCTCCCATTGCCACTGCGCTCTACGAGGCGACGTACCTCGGCGAGCAGCTTGTCAGGGGCGATCGGTTTGCTGATGAAATTGTCGATCAGGTGGTCCTCATCGGTGGGGAACATCCCCAGGTAATCCGAGCTTGTGATCGAGCTGACCACCAGGATTGGAGTGTGGCGGATGTTGGGGTTCGACCGGATGCGCCAGCTGGCATCCCAGCCATCCAGCACGCCATCCATCATAATGTCCAGAATCACCAGGCTGGGCGGGTTGGCGATCATGGCCTGTAGGGCCTCGTCACCACCGGACGCCGCCCGAGTCACGAACCCCTCTGCCTCGAGGACCATGCGGGTGACCTCGACAAAGTCAGGATCGTCATCCACGATCAGCACGGTCGGCTGCGGAGGCGGGGGCGGGGCCCACTGGTGCCACTCCTTGTCGATATGTAGCACATGGGCGGTCTGGGTGCGCGTGATGCCGGCGATGCGGCTGATGCGATCGTTCAGGAAAGCCACCAGATGCGCATCGGTCTCAAAGGCCGCCTCGACCACCAGATCATACTCGCCCGTCAGCCACTTGACCGAAAGCACCTCGGGCATCTCGCTAATCATGCGGCCTACCCTCTCTAACCGGGGCAACTCTACCGTAAAAAAGATCATGGCCCGCGTCGTAAGCCCGACTGCCTGCGGCGCCACCATGCCGTGAATCTCGAGCTCGCCCGATGAAAGCAGCCGATCGATGCGCTTGCGGACCGTGCCCTCCGAGACCCCCAACGCCCGCGCGATCTCGACGTTGGAGCGCCGGCCATCCTCATGCAGCATGCGTACAATGCGTCGATCTGTGTGATCCATCAACCCCTCCATAGCTTTTCGTAACTAGCGTAGCATATTATGACGATATAGTCAATAGTTTGCTCGATATTTGACGAAATTCGTATCAAACATGGGCCATGCAGAGACGCATTCGTCCCCAGGCAAGGCCAGAGAGTGTGGGGCTATCGTTCGAAGGAGGCGCGTGGACGCCGCTTGGCGGCGCTCAGCACTTGGAATTGGGGCGTCCGCGTCAGAACCTCGACCCGTCCAAAGTACTCCTGCAGCATGCGCTGGTAGGTCAGGAATCGATTGGCCACCAGGACGAGGCGCCCACTGCGCTCCAGCGCATCATACGATTCCCGGATAAAGGCCGCCGTCATGTCCAGGTTGACGTCCAGGCCTGCATGAAAGGGAGGATTGCTGACCACCAGGGTGAACGGCTGATCGGGCACTGCGGCCATGCCGTCGCCGTGTAACACGGGAGCGTCGGTCACGCCGTTGCACGCCAGCGTCTCCCGCGCGCACTGGCACGCCAGGCTGTCCACATCCACGAGGGTCACAGCGCCGCGCGACGCCAGAGTCGCCATGTGCAGACCCACCACCCCATAGCCGCAGCCCAGATCCAGCGCACGTTCGTCCGGCCGCACTTGGAGCGCCTCCAGCAAGAGGGCCGTACCCTCGTCCACCGCATCGCGGGAAAAGACGCCGGGCCGCGTATACAGAGTGCGCTCCACGCCGGCCACCATCGCGGGGATGGTGGCGTAAGTGCCCTCCAGCAAACCAGGCTGCTGGTAGATCGGGGGCAGTGGATCGGCCAGATCCGCAGAACGATTCAGCCGCATGACCCGGTTGCCGCCCTTGTACCCCAGCAGCACGCTGGGCCCCAGCAGCGCCTCGGCATCCTGCACAAAGCTCTTGATGCCGCCCCGGTTGGGCCCCGCGATATAGATGCGCCCCCCCGGTGCCGTCGCCAGAGCCGCGTTGAGCAGCCAGAGGCGGGCCAGGTCGCGCCCCTTGGGCAACAGAAACAGCACCACATCCCACGGCCCCTGATCGGGACGCGGCGCGACTGCCTCCACCCCGATGGCGGATAGGCCATTGCGTTGGCCCGTGGCCCGGGCCATCTCGGCCGCGATCCAGTTCGTGTCGAGGCAGGTCACGAGGCGGGGCTGGGTTTGACGCGCCGTCCAGACGCCCAACGCCCCGTGGCCGCAGGGCCCCACCAGGACGCGCTCTCCTGCCGTGATCTGGGCATGGGTGGCCAGCAGGTTCATGGCAGGTGTCACCTCGGCCCAATCGGCAAAGCCCGGACGCGTCACCAGCGTCAGGCTCGTGTCACCCAGTGTCACGGCCTGCTGGCGCGTCTGCCGATAGTCTGTGGGGTCAGGAGCAGGCATGGGTCCTCCCTATCGCTTGCACTTGGTTGCACACCGGGCGCTCATCGCCCACGCCTCGACCGCCGTGGCTCGACCAGCCCCTCCACGGCGGCCTGCGAGGCCTGCTGCGCCTCCTCAGCCAGCTCCTCCGGCGGCTCCGCATCTGCATAGCGGGCCTGCAGATAGGCGGCGCTGAGCGTCGTCAGGGGAGGCCTGGTGGCAGGCACGGCGTTACCTACACGCTCTTGATAGGCGCTCACCGTCTGCCCGGGGCGGCGCGGCAGGCCCCGTTCACGGGCGTTGAGCAACACGAGTCGGTAGGCCTCGCGTATCCGGTGGGCCCGGCTTGATGGATCGAGAGCCTCGGTAAAGAGCTCCTGTCGGCGTCGGCGCGGCAACCGGTCGAACAGACCGCGCCAGCGCTCCAGCACCAGCTCCTTGCTCCAGATGAACTCGCGCTCTTCGCTGGCTACCGTCTGATAGCGCCGCCTTGGCCGCCTGCGCCAGGCATAGATCACGACGATCACGACCAATGCGACAAAGAGCGCCACCACCAGAACGGTGCCCAACCCTTCCGGGAGGCTGGGCGGTGTGCCGGGCGTCAGGTCCAGCTCCGGAAGCTGCTCCGTAAAGGGGGGCGGCAGCTCGCCCGGCTCATCGGGGGGCGCTGGCAGCTCGGTGCGAAAAAGTCCGCTGAGCCACTGATAGACGGTATAAAAGGCCCACAGAATCAGCATAGCACCAAAGGCAATCAGATCACCAACAAAGATCAGAACCGGTCTGAGCCGCCCTAATAGCGAGGCCAGAATCTCGGGCGCAAAGAACAGGCTCAACACCCAGCCCGCCACCAGGATCCCCAACATAGCCAGGCCCATGGCCATGAGCCAATAGCGGCTCAGCGCAGGGCGGGGCAGGCCCCGCGCCGCCTGATAGGCCAGATGGCTGGCCACTGTGAGCAGCGCCAGCGCCAGCAACCCCGCCAGTAGGAATATCACCAGCTCCTCACCCTGCACCGCACCGGGCGCAACGAGGGAGAGCAGGGCCAGCGTCAGGACCCCGATCAAAAATCCCCGCATCAGCTGCCTGTACTGGGTCCAATCGGTACGCGCACCTGCGATCCACAGCCCCAGTGTGGTCAACAGCACGATCAGGCCGGCTGAAAGCCCCTGGGAAAAGTCGAGCAGCGCCGCCAGGCTCTGCCACGCCAACCCCATCCCTCGAGCGCCATAGGCCACCGGCACCGAAGCCACGGTCACCAACAATCCCACGCCGGCCACAATCCAGCGCGCCCCCGGCAGCTCTGCCACCAGGCGCGAGAGCCAGGCCGCCGCCAGCAACACGGCGATGATCGCCCACCAGGGGTAGGCCAGATCACGAGGGTATGTTATCAGTGACCCCAACAAGAGACGGAGCGGCGGGGTTAGCCACGCCGCATACATCACCGCCGAGATGGCGGGGATGACGGCCTCCTCAAGCCAGTTCCAGCGACTCGAGACGGTGCCACGCATTGCGTCCTCCGAGGTGGTGGGTAGAAAGGGTAATCGGGATCGAGGGTTCCTCTTCTCCGATAGTGAGCAGCATCACCGGGTGCCCTGATTCCTGGATGGCCGCCAGTGCCTCCAGAGCAGCCGGTTGCGGTGTGGCACTGATGGCGACCACGGTGGCGCCCCAGGGCAGATGGCGTCGCATATCCTCGAGCATCGCCGCATAAGGTCGCCCACGAAAACCCTCCAGGGCCGCCAGACGCTCCAGGAGCGACCGAGCCTGCATCGGATGGCGGCCTGGCCGGATCAACTGCCAGTACTCGCCCCGCTCGCCGATGCTGTTGGCGCACAGGCCCACCATGTGGTGCTGCTCCAGAGCCTCCAACGCCAGTGAGGCTCCTGCCGTGGCGGCCAGCTCCAGATATTCGGGCACGATGGCATAGGCATCGACTACCGTCTGTACATCCACTGCCAACATCAGCGCCAGCGTGTCGCTGGGCTCGAATACCTTGGTCTGCAGCTCGCCGGTGCGCGCCGAGGCCCGCCAGTGGATATGGCGGGGATTGTCCCCGGCCATATACTCCCGCACCTGGCTAAAGCGCAGCGGGTCCTCGATGATGCGGCGTCGGGCCAGCCAATCGCCCATGGGCCGCCCGGCCGGCAGCCCCAACGCACTCACCGGCACGACCTTGGGATACACCGTGAGATGGTCTACTTGCGAGAGCTCACGGCGCGACTGTTGCAGACCAAACACGTCCCCCGAGACCATTTCAGCGGGGCCCAGCCGAAACCGCCCCCGCTGCGCCCCCACCACTCGATGGGTGTGAGTCACCCGCTCGTACCAGCGCAATGACACCACCGAGACCAACAGGTCCTTGACCTGCGATGCGGTGCGGCGCGTCTCGTCGGTGACCAGTTCAAGCTTGTTGGGAAAGGCATCGCTCACCGAAAGCCAGGCCAGGGGCAGAAACTTGGCGTTGGTAAACTGCAGGCTGAGGGTGGTCTCCTGGCCATGCTCGATCTGGGCCTCGTCCAGAGACCGGCTGTAGCTGACCTCATCCAGGCTGTGCCGCGTCCAATACACGCCCAGCCCGGCGGCGCATCCCAGGACCAGCACCAATAGAGCGGTCATGCCGCGCTGAAAGAGGATCGCCAGCACGAACAGGGTGATCAGCAGCACCCACCAGCCTGGGCTTCTCATGACGCCGGGCTCTCTTCCCAGGCCTCTTCTACGGGCACAGGCACCTGATCTATCAGGCTCTGCAGGATCTCTTCCGCCGAACGCGCATGCAGGCGCTGCCCCGCCGTAGGGATCAGCCGGTGAGCCAGCACCGGTATCGCCAGCTGTTGTACGTCCTCGGGGATCACATACGATCGCCCACGCAAAGCCGCCAGGGCCTGCGCAGCCTGGTACAGCGCCAGGGTCCCGCGCGGGCTGGCGCCCAGGGCCAGCGCCTCGTTGCTGCGAGTGGCCTTGACCAACCCCAGCATATAGTCCTCGACCACGGGGTGCACATACACCAGCCTGCAGCTCGCCCCCAGTTGCAGTATCTCCTTGTCGTTGACTACCGGCTCCAGCTCGATCATCGGATCGCCGGCGGTAAAGCGGTGCACGATGGTACGCTCCTGCTCGTCGGTGGGATAGCCCAGCTTGAGGCGCATGAAAAAGCGATCCAACTGGGCCTCGGGCAGGGGAAAGGTGCCCTCCAGCTCGATGGGGTTCTGCGTCGCCATCACCAGGAACGGGCGCTGGAGCGGTCGCGTCTCGCCATCCACCGTCACCTGGCGTTCCTGCATCGCCTCCAACAGGGCGCTCTGGGTGCGCGGCCCGGCGCGGTTGATCTCGTCCACCAACAGCACCTGGCTGAACACCGGCCCGGGCCGAAACTCGAACTGCTGGGTGCGCTGGTTATAGATGCTCACGCCGGTGACGTCCGAGGGCAACAGATCGGGAGTGAACTGGAGCCGCTTGAAGGTGCAGCCCAGACTGCGCGACAGCGCCTTGGCCAGGGTCGTCTTGCCGATCCCGGGTATGTCTTCCAGGAGCACATGCCCCTCACATAGGAGGGTTACCAGCATCATCTCGATGGGCGCGTCCAGCCCCACCACCACCCGCGCCGTGTTCTCGCGCACCCGTTGGGTCGCATCCTGGATTGCGCGCACATCCAATCCATCCACCATGTCTACTCCTTTGCCGGATCTCGCCGCCTATGGCGCAGCACATCAGGGTCTGCTCAACCAAAAAAACCCCTACTGAACGTGGCGCGTCACCACGATAGTAGAGGCTATCATACGGGAGACGCCAACCTAGCACTACAGTAGGTCGTACGAGCCCCCCAGTCGCCTATCAGCAGGGGCAGTATAGCACATGCGCTGGGATGCGACAAAACGCAGCCTTGCTTGCAAGCCTTTGCCTTCATCATCCGCTTTATTCTGGGAGTTGCGGGAGCGTTGACACGCCCTGGTCGCCATGCTATCCTGACATTGACGCAACATAACGACTGGCGTCGTCGCCGCTCTTGAGACGATGCCTACAGAGGATTGTGATGTCCAAGAAATCGCTGCTACTGTGTATCTTGATTGCCCTGTTTTCCATCGCCCTGGCAGGCTGCGAGCCGCCGGTCGAGCCACCCCCTCCGCCCGATCCCACGCCAACCGTGGTAAACGATGTACTCATCTTTGAGGTTCAGGCAGAAGAGTTCCAATTCACGCCGAACGAGTTCGTCGTGCCGGTGAACCAGCCGGTGACATTTGTCATGACCAGCATCGACGATTTTCACACCTTTACCGTAAAGCGTGACGAGGCTGACGAGGAGAATCTCTTTAACCTGCAGGTGCTGGCCGGCTTTACTGATGAGATCACCTGGACCTTTGAGGAGACTGGCGACTATTACCTGTACTGTATCAATCATGAGGATGAGGGTATGGTCGGAACCATCACGGTGGTCGAAGAGTAACCAATCACATGCAAGAACCCCTATCCGATGCCTGCTCCTGCAGCTCCGGGTAGGGGCTCTTGCTCTACGAGCCTGATGGCTCGTCCAATGCAGAGTCGATATGCTGCCTTATTCGACACCCGCGGCGGGCACGGCTGTCGACACGCGGCCCGCGTCCTTGGCCTGGGATGGGAACATGTGCCGCGTGCGCTTGCATACCTCGACCAGCAACAACATCACGGGCACCTCGATAAGCACGCCCACGACGGCCGCCAGTGCCGCGCCAGAGCCCAACCCAAAGAGCATGACTGACGTAGCAAAAGCCACCTCAAAGTGGTTGGAGGTTCCGATCAGGCCCAACGGGGCGGCATCCTCATAGGGGAGCTTGAACCAGCGCCCAAAGCCGAAATAGCTCAGCGCAAAGATGATGATGATCTGGATGATCAGGACAATGCTGATCCACAGAATCGTCAGCGGCTCGGAAATGATCATGTCCCCATTAAAGGAAAACAGCAGAACCAGCGTGATCAACAGCGCAGAAATACTGATTGGTGTCAAGACCCGCAGAAAGCGCGTGCTGAACCACTCCAGCCCCTTGTGCTTGATCAGCAGCTTGCGCGTAAAGTAGCCCGCTACCAGTGGCAGGGCCACATAAATGAGAACCGAGAGCAGAATTGTCTGCCACGGGATGATCATGCCTACCCCACCCAGCAGCAGTCCCGCCAACGGGGCGAAAAGAACGAGCATCGTCAGCGAATTGATGGCGCTCATCACCAGAGTCAACTCATTGTTGGCCTTGGCCAGATAGCTCCAGATCAAGACCATAGCGGTGCAAGGCGCTACGCCCAGGAGGATCGCTCCGGAGGCATAGGCCTGCCAGTTTTCCACCACCTCACCGGATGGGAGTATCTCTGTGCCTGCGAGCATTGGCCTGAAAACCACCCCCAGTAACAGAAGGGCGAGCGCATACTTGGTAAAGGGCTTGATGAGCCAATTGATCACCAACGAGAGGATCACCGGCTTGGGCCTTTTCCCGATCTTGACCACCTGGTCAAAATCAATCTTGACCATGATCGGGTACAGCATAAAGAACATACAGATAGCAATGGGAATCGACACGTGGTACACAGACATGGCATCCAGCGTCGTCGCCAGATTCGGGGCCACGGTGGCCAACAGGATCCCTGCCCCGATGCATAGCAGCACCCACACTGTCAGATACTTTTCAAAGAGGTTAAGACTCTTTTCTTTTTCCATGATACTTTCTAGGCTCCTCTTGATTTGGATCTGCTCAGTCACTGTCAGCTAGTTGCCACCACTAGGGCTTGACGGCCATGATGGTGGCCGAAACGATATAGTCCTCCGCGCGGCTGTTGGGCGCCCACTCGCTGATCAGCTCGCGGCTCTCGTCGATCGGGCGGATGCTGATCTGCTCAAAGCCTGCGTCGCTCAGCATCTCCTCCAGCTCCGCCATTACCGCCGAGCCCGAGATACAGGCGGACCAGTAGGCCATGTCAGCGCGGACCTCTTCAGGCAGGGGCGCCGTCGCGACGGTATCGGCGATGGCCAGCCGCCCACCAGGCTTGAGCGCGCGATACGCCTCTGCAAACACAGCGCGCTTGTCAGGCGATAGATTGATGACGCAGTTGGACATGATCAGGTCCACCTGGCCATCTGCCACCGGCAGATGCTCGATCTCGCCCAGCCGAAACTCGACATAGCCATAGCCGCTCTTGGCAGCGTTCTCGCGGGCGCGAGTGATCATCTCGGGTGTCATATCGACGCCGATGACGTGGCCGGTCTCGCCCACAGCGCGGGCTGCGAGAAAACAGTCAAAGCCGGCGCCGCTGCCCAGGTCCAGCACAACCTCGCCGGGCTGCAGGGATGCGATGGCAATCGGATTGCCGCATCCCAGTGATAGGTTGGCTCCGTCGGGGACACAACATGCCTCTTCGGCACTATAGCCCAGACGCTGGGCATGCTCCACGGCTGGCGACGCGCTGTCTGAGCAGCACGCGCTGCTGTCACAGCAATCAGCCTCACGCTGCCGTACAATGCCAGCATAGCGCTGCCGCACCTGATCCCGAATCCGGTCTGCCTGCTCTTGTGCACTCACGTTCTTGCCCTCCTCAGATACGCGATCGTGGCGACCCAATTAGTTCAATCACTATTGAATTATATGACGATACCCAGCTCCTGTCAAACGGCAGCCTGACTCGCAGATGAAACAGATGCGATTGACCCAGGCCGTCTCTTGTGGGATAGTGCCCAGGAATTGCCCGACGCGAGATCTGGACCATCATGCGAACGAGGAGACAAGCTGATGCAAGATGCATCCAAGACGGGGTACTATTGGCAAGGAGAGATCGTGCGGTTGCGGTCGTTTCGCGAATCTGACATCGGACCCAAATGGCAAGAGTACCAGGACAGCCATGCGCGACAGATGCTCGAGTATCGTATCGAGTTGCCTGTGATGTCCCGAGAACAGTATGCCGAGCTATTGACCTCTCCCGATGACGACCCGCGCCGCATCAGCCTCTATGTCGAAAACCACGATGGCGGCCTGGTGGGATGGCTCAATCTGTTCGATCTGGATGAGCGTCACGGCACCTTTGGCGTTGGCATCAGTATCTTTCGCGACCATCGCGGCAGAGGCTACGCCCTGGACGCGCTGCGCCTCGCCTTGGCCTATGCCTTTGAGGAGTTGCGCATGCAAAAGTGTAATTCGGCTTGTCTGGTGATGAATGCGGCGTCCAGCGCCCTGCACGAATGTCTGGGCTTTCAGCGGGAGGGCCTGCGTCGGCGCGTGGCCTACATCGGAGGCGCCTACCATGATGAGATTCTGTATGGGCTGACCCACGAGGAGTATGCCGCTCGCTGGCGCGCCACCCAAGAGCCCAAATGACAGCGCTGCAGGGCGCTTTCGCCCTGCAGCAGACACAGCCATTCGGGATTCCTGCGTCAATCGCTCGATCGATCGTCGGCGCAACGCGGTCGTCCATCGGCCCCGCGAAGCAGAGACTGGTCTCTTATTCCACCTGCACCCGGCTCGTGTTCGCCAGTACCTCCGGATTCACCAGCCCATAGGGTCTGCGCCCCTCGAATACATCCAGGATCGCGTGGGCCGCGCCCACGGCCATGTTCACCAGCGCATCATCCGTCTGCCCGCCCACATGCGGCGTCACGATCACATTCGGGAGCCTGGGCAAGGGATCATCCACGTCAAAAGGCTCCGACTCGAATACATCCAGCGCGGCAGCGGCCGGGCGTCCGGCCTGCAGCGCTTTGTACAGGGCCACGGGGTCCACCAGCCCACCCCGGGCAGTATTGACCAGGATCGCCGTCTCCTTGAGCAGCGGCAGGGTCTTGGGGCCGATGATGTGATGGGTGTCGGGCGTCAGGGGCGCATGCACCGAGACAAAGTCTGCCTGAGGCAGCATCTCCTCCAGATCCATCAGATGAACGCCCACGCTCTCGGCCCGTTCGGCCGTCACATAGGGGTCGGCCGCCAGAACCGTCATGCCAAAGGCGTTGGCCAACTGGGCCACCTTGGATCCAACACGCCCTAATCCCACCAGCCCCAGGGTCTTGCCAGCCAGCTCGATCCCAAGGTAGGGTTCTCGCTCCCACTTGCCCGCCTTTAGGGCCGCATCGGCCTGCGGCACCTTGCGTGCGGCAGCCAGCATGAGCGCCAGGGCATGCTCGCTTACGGCTGTAGCATTGGCATCGGGGGTTATGGTAACCAGCACGCCATGCTCGGTGCAGGCGTCCACGTCCACGGCGTCATAGCCCACCCCATGACGCGCCACAATCTTGAGGTTGGGCGAGGCCTCGACCAGCGCGCGCGTGACGGCGCCGGTACGCACCAGCATGGCATCGACCGTGCAGGCAGCTTGGATGCGGTCGTGCTCGGTGCAATAGTCACCCACCTGAGACAGTTGCGCCACCGGCTCCAGGAGACGCTGGCCTTCGGCTGCGATAACATTGCCACACAACAAGACGCGATAAAGCTGACTCATGGCGCAGGGCTCCTCTTGGTTTGGAATCATCGATCAACTCGGTATACGCACGCGCTAGTCTACATGCAAACGGCCCCATAGAGCAAGCAGCAAGCGGACGTGCCGCTCTCAATCTTGTCCCGCCCCTGCTGCCATGCTACGATAGCGGCCGTCAGTACATAATTCCATCATGATCCACGATGCTGCCCCCGGATCCGCTCGGGCCATCGGTTCAAGCAAGAGGAAAGAGACTCAACATGAACAAGATCGTTCAGGAATTCCGAGAGTTTGCCATGCGCGGCAGCGTAATGGACCTGGCCGTGGGCGTCATCATCGGTGGCGCGTTCGGTCTCGTTGTGACCTCATTCACGAGTGACATTCTTACGCCGCCTCTCGAACTGCTGCGCCCTGACGACTTTCGGGACCTGTTCATCGTTTTGCGTTCCGGCGGCGTGCCACCCCCTTATCCATCGCTGGCCGCCGCCATCGAGGCTGGTGCCGTGACTCTCAACATCGGCGCCTTTATCGACAGCGTGATCTCGTTCCTGATTACGGCCGTCGCTCTGTTTCTGCTGCTACGCACGGTCAACGCGGCCAAGCGCAGAGAGGAGCAGGCGCCAGCGGTGGGCCCGACCACAAAAAAGTGCCCCTATTGCCTCTCAGATCTGCCCATCGCGGCAGAACGTTGCGCCTATTGCACCTCACATCTGCCGGCAGCCCAAGCGGAGGACGCCGAAGAGATACAGACCGCCACAGCGCCTTAGATAGTAAGGCTTGGACCGATTCTACCCAACTTTGAGGTGACCCTGCCATTAACGTGAATGTGCTCGTGAGCGAATTGGCCTCGGCCCCCGCCATCGTGCGGGCCCTCACCAGCGGGGTGCCCCGCAGGGTCCTGCTGCAGCGACCCGCACCCGATGCCTGGTGCATGCTGGAGGTACTCTGCCACCTGCTGCACGAGGAGCGCTTTGACTTTGGTCCGCGGCTCGATGCCACTCTGCACCGCTCAGGCCAGCCCTGGCCTGACAGCGATTGGGACGGCTGGATGAAAGCTTATCAGGCCGAGCCACCGGAGCTAGAAGCCACTCTGAACGCTTGGGAGACCGAGCGCCGGCGTTTGCTGGCCTGGCTGCGCAGCCTCGTCGCGCCCGATTGGGATGCAACCTACCAGGCGAACTGGGGCCCCATCCGTGCCGGCGATGTGCTGGCGGCCTGGGCCGCCCACGACATTCTGCA
>SLPC01000060.1 GCA_007132185.1 Anaerolineae bacterium
CAGGCAGGCGTCAACGTCAACATCGTGGGCGTGCCTCAGGACCGGTACTATGCCGAGAACTGGCTCGAGGTTGCCTTTGGCACGGTGGGATGGAGCCTGAGGCCCACGGCCGAAGAGCAGCTGCGCATCCAGTATGCCTCGGATGCCCCATGGAACGAGACGCGCTACCAGAGCGCCGAGTTCGACGCCCTGCTGGACGAGGCTCGGGCCGAGACCGATGAGGAGCGTCGCCGAGAGCTCTACGACGAGATTCAGCGCATGCTGATCACCGAAGGCGGGCAGATCATCCATGCGCTCCACGCCGAGGCGGGCGCTACTCGCCAGAACGTACATGGGTACGAGTACCATCCAATGCAGTTCCTGGAGCCCCATGGGGTGTGGTTATCCTCATGACGATAATGGAGCAGACCGAAAGGAAGCATATATAACGATGATACCAAGCTGGGCCCGCTTTGCCCTGCGCCGCTTTGGACTGATGTTCCTGACGTTGTTTCTGGTCACCCTCGCGATCTTTGGCATCGTGTCGGCGATGCCCGCTGATGCGGCCCAGTTCATGCTGGGACAGCACGCCACCGAAGAGGCGCTGGCCGTTCTTCGCGCACGCATGGGGCTCGATCTGCCAGCGCACATACGCTATGTGCGCTGGTTGGGCGACGCGGTACGCGGCGATCTTGGCTGGTCGCCCTACCTGGGCGGCGAGATCACCCCTGTGCTTGCGGTCCGTATTCGCAATTCGCTCTTTATGGGAGCCCTGGGATTTCTCGTTAGCATGCCCATCGCGATCCTGCTGGGGGTGCTGGCAGGCGTCCTGGCGGGAGGGTTCGTCGACCGCTTGATCTCGATCACCTCGCTGGCGGGGCTGTCGCTGCCCGAGTTTGTGAGCGCAGTGGGACTGACCCTGATCCTGAGCACGTGGCTGGGATGGCTGCCACCATCCAGCTTGATGGCTGCCGACGCATATCCCTGGCAGAACTTGAACCGTCTTATCCTGCCCGCGCTCACGGTTACGCTGGCGATCCTGGCCTATGTAGCTCGCATGACACGAGGTAGCGTCATCGACGTCATGAACCAGCCCTATATACGCACGGCTCGTCTCAAGGGCCTGCCGGAAAGAGTCGTGATCTTTAAGCATGCCTTGCGCAATGCGCTTTTGCCGACGATCACAGTGATCTTCAACAGCATGGGCTGGCTGATGGGCGGCCTGGTGATCGTTGAGACCTTTTTCGCCTACCCGGGGGTGGCGCGTCTGCTCCTGGCTGGTGTCGAACGCAATGATCTTCCACTCTTGCAGGCCACGACGTTAGTGATCGCCGTGATCACGCTGAGCGCCAACTTTATGGCCGACGTGGCTTATGCATTCCTGAACCCAAAGGTGAGACTATAGTGACAGAAGAACCACTACCTGAGCATGGTCGTGTTCCTGGCGAGGAATACGTCAAAGAAGGACGCACCCCGCACCCCGGCCTGAGACCACTGGCCCGATGGAGAGAATTTGCTGCCCGACACGGATTGACAGTCATCGCGCTGCTAATCGTGTCGATCTTTGTGGTCTTTGCCCTGATCCCTCACTATTTAGCCCCCCACCCACCCAATCGGCTTGACGTGGCAAGTCGCCTGCAGGGGCCATCGGCGCAATACTGGTTGGGCACCGACAATCTTGGACGTGACTTGCTCTCGCGTGTGATCCATGGTACCCGTGGCGTGCTGGTCACATCCGGGACAGCGGCGCTGCTGGGCGTCATCTGGGGCTCGTTGGTGGGCCTGATCAGCGGCTATATCGGCGGCTGGATGGATGAGGTTATCATGCGCGTGGTGGATGCGCTGCTTTCGCTGCCGAGCATTCTGCTGGCCCTGCTGCTCTTGGCCAGGTTGGGGCCATCGCGGGTGAGTATCGTGCTGGGCATTGCAATTGTCTATACACCGGGAGTAGCTCGCGTGGTCCGTAGCGCCGTGCTCGCAATCAAGAATTCCGAGTTCATCTATGCGGCCCGGCTGCGAGGCGAGTCGACACTGTACGTTTTACTACAAGAGATCCTGCCCAACATCTGGAGCCCGATCGTGGTAGAGGCATCGGTTCGCACGAGCTATGCCATTCTGTTGACGGCTTCCTTTGGATTCTTGGGGCTGGGCGTACAGGAGCCCGAGCCGGACTGGGGCCTGATGGTGAGCCGGGCGCGCGACTATATTCAGGTGTCCCCCTGGATGGCGCTCGTTCCGGTAATCGCCATCTCGCTGCTGGTCGTCTCATTGAGCGTGGCAGCAGATGGCCTCCGGGAACGCATTGCGGGTACGGCTCTAGATACGACTTCGGTGTAGCAAGAACAGAGAGAAGTATATGACCAACGAGAAACCTTATCAGGTTCAGATTGAGGATCTTTCCCTCACATATCCCGGAGGCGTCGAGGCTCTGCGTAATATCTCGCTGAACATTCATTCTGGCGAGACGTTGGGCGTTGTAGGCGAGTCCGGATGTGGCAAATCTACACTGGCCGGCGTCCTTGTGGGCGACGTTCCGGGTGCTCGGAACATATCGGGCAGCGTCATACTGCGCGGACCCGGTGGCTCCGAAGAAGACTCGATTGATATGCTCACGGCCTCACGCAGCGCTTTGCGCAGCGTCTGGGGCATTCGGGTGGCCACGGTGTATCAGGATCCGCAGGCTTCGCTGAATCCCAGCTACAAGATCGGCGATCAGATCGACGAGGCGGTACGCCGTCGGCCCGAGCTTGCGCCTGACGGCATTCGCGAGCGCACGCTCCAGCTCTTGCGTCGTGTGCGCATTGCCGCCCCTGAGGATACCACCCAGCGCTATCCGCACCAGTTGAGCGGCGGGCAGCAGCAGCGCGCCGTCATCGCCATGGCGTTGGCGGCCAATCCGGATCTCCTGATTCTTGACGAGCCGACCACCGGCCTGGACGTGACTACCGAGGCACGCATCCTTGATCTGGTCAGAGAGCTGCAGGAAGAGGTGAACGCGGCGATTGTGTTCATCACGCATAATCTGGCCGTGATCGCCCAGATCGCCGATCGGGTTGCCGTCATGTATGCGGGCGAGGTGGTAGAGATCGGGGATGTCCGGAGCATCTTTCACGAGCCTTCGGCCCCCTATACCGCCGGCTTGCTATCGTGCATCCCACGCATCGATCGCCAGAGCGGTGTAGAGTATCGTCTGCGTACCATTCCCGGCACGGTGCCCTCCCCCGATGAGCAGCCTGAGGGGTGTCTCTTTGTCCCTCGCTGCCCCTTTGTCGTTCAGCACTGTCGCGAGAACCATCCAGAGCTGTTCGAGGTCGCGGAGCGAGACCATCGAGCGCGCTGTTTCCGTGCGGAGGAGGTGCGCGTCACAGGCTGGCCGCAAGAGCGCTTGGAGCGTCATGAGAATGGCGGCCCGGAGAACGGCGGGGCACCCGTCTTGGAAGGTGAAGGGGTCCGCAAGGAATTCGGACGCACGGCTCGCAGGTACGCCTTTTTCGGCCCTATCGTGAGCGAGCCGCTCAAAGCCGTCGATGGCGTATCGTTCCTATTGGGCAAGGGTGAAACCCTGGGCATCGTGGGCGAGAGCGGATCGGGCAAGAGCACTCTCTTGAACGTAGTTGCCGGCCTCGAGAAACCCACCGGTGGCGTGCTCAGAATGGGCGATGACGAGCTGGAGCCGATGGTACGGCAGCGATCTCGCATCATGCTACAACGCATGCAGATGGTGTTCCAGAACCCCGACAAGTCGCTGAACCCGCAGCATACTGTGGGATCGATTATGCGTCGCGCGGTGCGGGTGCTGGATCGGCAGAGCTCCCGACGAGACCGGCGCGAACGCGTCGCCGATCTACTGACCCGCGTGGGATTGGGCGCGCACTATATGCGTCGCAAGCCCTCGGCGCTGAGTGGCGGTGAAAAGCAGCGCGTGGCCGTCGCCCGAGCGCTGGCGGGGCATCCGCAGGTTGTGCTGGCCGATGAGGTGACCTCGGCGTTGGATGTGTCGGTGCGAGCCGAGATCCTGAATCTGCTCAATGATCTTCAGGCCAGCGAGGGCATCTCGTATCTGTTCGTGTCACATGATATGAGCGCCATCCGGCATGTCTCGCATCGTGTAATGGTGCTCTACCTGGGTCTGATCATGGAGATGGGGCAGGTAGAGCAGGTGTTTGAGCCACCGTATCATCCCTATACGGAGGCTCTTATGTCGGCCATTCCTGCGCCCGATCCTGATGTCAAGACCAAGCGGATTCGCCTTGGAGGGGAGCTGCCCGAGACGAGGCCCACGGGTTGCCCGTTCCACACCCGATGCCCCCGCTTCCTGGGCGATATCTGTGTGCAAGAGGCACCGCCCTGGCAGACGGCGTCGAACGGACATGGCATTTACTGCCATATCCCCCTGGAGGAGCTGGCCAACATCCCGCCGCTCATGCAAAGAGACGGTGAAGAAGAGGACGCTGTGGCGGTTCCCCGGGGATGAGAGCCATCCCGGCGATCAACCAAGAGTGGCCGTACCCAGGCGAGCACGCTCCTGACGCGCCTCGGACGGCCCCCTTGCGATAGGCTTGCGACCCACCTTTGCGGAGCGTTGGATGCGCCTGGTTCAGTGGTCGATGGCAACCGAACGCAGCGACCTCGCAGGGGGGTTGGATAGCCTCTGTGAGGCGCTCTGGCTGCTGGCAGCCATTCTGGTGCCCCTGTGGGTGAATCTGTGGGCCAACCAGCCTTTCGACCCGCCCAAGGCAACCATGCTGCGAACCGTGGCTTGGCTCTTATTGGCTGTTGCCTGCACAGACGCCCTTTTGTTTCCACAACGTCAGAGTTGGAGAGGGATGCGCATCCGGCCTTTGCGCATCCCTCTCTTGTTGCTATTCCTCACCGTCAGCGTTGCTACTCTGACGGCCACTGACCGCCAGCTCGGGCTCATGGGCAGCTATGTGCGCGCCCAGGGCGCCCTGACCCTTCTCAGCTACCCCCTGCTCTTTGTGCTCGTCACCACACGCCTGACAACATGGCAGCGGGCGCATCGGCTGAGCCGAGCAATGATAGGCGCCTCAGCGCTCATCGTGATATTGGGCCTGCTACAGGCCATCGGTGTGGGTCTTTTTGGCATGATGACCGATGCCCGCTCACCGATGATCGCCACTTTGGGGCGAGCCAATTTCGTGGGCAGCTATCTGGCGCTGATCTTGCCCCTTACGCTGGCCGAGCTCGATAGTGAGGCGCGCCGGCTACACCGCGGCGCCCTGGCGCTCCTGGCCCTGGGCCAAGTCGCTGTGATCACGCTGGCGCTGGCACGCGGCGCATGGTTATCCGCCCTCAGCGCCGTACTGATCTATGGTGCCCTTCGGCTATGGCCCTGGTTGCATGGCCCGCAGCGCAAGGCGCTTCTGGCGGCCACGCTACTTGGTTTGACGGCGGCCCTGGCTATCGGAGCTTTTCTTCTGTTAGGCGCCCAGGCGGGCTCAGTAGCGGCCCGCCGCACGATCTGGGACGCCGTAGGGGAGCTGGTGCGTCAGCGTCCATGGACGGGCTATGGGCCCGACTCCCTGGAGATCGTCTTTCACAGCGTCTACCCGCCGCAGTTGGTCTATTATCACGGGCGCGGCGTCTTTGTGGATCGCGCCCATGCGTGGATCCTGGACTATGCCGTCACCCTGGGCATCCCCGGACTGGCCGCCTGGGGAATCGCCCTCATCGGCGGCGTGGCCTACGCCTGGCAGCGGTATGCGACCGACATCAGGTCGCTGTCGCTGCATCAGCACCGTCTCTTGGCGGGGTGCATTGCGGGCACTATTGCGGGCTTGATCGGCAACACAGTGAGCTTTGACGTCACGGCCACAGCGATGGCTATGTGGCTGCTTTTGGCGATCGCTCTGGGGCCCTGGCCTGGGCAGAGCGAGTCCACCCGGGCAAGAGAGCCGCTGCGGTGGGGGGTTGGTTTCCCCATCAGGCCTATGCTGGTCGGTGTCATCTGGCTTGTGGTGGGTGTTGCAATCGTCCAGTTCAACGTGCGCCCTCTGGTGGCCGATATGTGGCATCGCGCCGCGCTCGATCGGCGGACGATGAGCGCCCATACAGCCGCCCTCGTCGCTGGGCAGCAAAGCGTCGCCTGGTGGCCCGCTGAGCCAGCGCATCATGTCCTTTTGGGGGAGCTTTGGCGGCAACACGCCGAGATCACCGGAGATGGGACGGCTATGGCGGCGGCAGAGGCGGCTCTGCTCGAGGCACGACGGCTGCGCCCTCTGGACCCACGTATCTGGGTGGCGCTGGGCGAGCACTATGCCTTGCGAGGCGCTGCCCGAGAGCCGGGGGCCTTTGCGCGGGCGCACGAGGCCTATGAGCAGGCCCTTGAGCTGGCGCCCAACCACGCGAGATTGCACATAGCCTGGGGCGAGGTGCATCTGCTGGAAGGGCGACCCGGTGAGGCTCTGAGGCTCTTTTATCGTGCCTATAATCTGGATGCCACCGATGGGCTGGCGCTACGCCTGATCGGCGATGTGGAGTTGGCGACGGGACGGCCCGGGGTCGCCCTGGATGCCTACAGCGAGGCGCTGCGCTGGTCGCCGGACGATGCGCTGGTACACCTGGGGCTGGCACGCGCCTACGCGGCCTTGGGCCAGCCCCGCGTCGCAGAGGCAGCTTTGAGTCGCGCCATAGAACTGCATGCCGACCACCCTGCCGTGCGCATCATCCAGGAGCAGTGGGGTTGGTGGCCCGAGGCGGACTAGGCTCCTCGCGGGAACTCGTAATTTATCGAATAAGCTTGACCTGCCTTTCGTGAACTGCTATTTTACGTACTATGGCAGGACATCTGCTACCTTTCTAGGGACAATGTCCCTTGGCGTTGTTGTTTTCAGGCGCTTCCTACGGCTGGAGGTAAGGTCAGATGAAGCAACGATTTCGATTCTGGATTCCCATCGTCTTGACGGCATTTGCCATACTCATGTTTGGCGTAGCGGGAGGGCTATCCGCCAGTACACCGCGTGTCGTGGCAGAGGAGCCTGACACGCTCGAGGCCGCGGCCCTTGTGGGCCAGTCAATCAGCTACCAGGGCGTGCTCCTCGATTCTGCGGGCAACCCGATTACGGGCAACCAGTGGATGCGGTTTGCGCTCTATGACGCCGCCTTGGGCGGCACCCAGAGGCATCAGACGGCTTGGATGAATGTGCCGGTTAACAACGGGTTGTTCCACGTCGGACTGAATGTGCCGCAAGCGGTGTTCGACGGCAAGGCTCTCTGGCTGCAGATCACTGTCCAGAGCCACGTCGCCGAGGTCCTCTCTCCCCGACAAGAGATTCGGCCCGCCCCGTACGCCATGAGCCTGCGGCCCGGCGCGCTGGTTGTGAACCAGGCCACCGGCCCGGCCGTGCGCGTCGAGTCGCCGGATGTAGGGCTCTACGGCCAGGGCGGCAGCTTTGCCGTCTATGGCGTGAACGATGCGGGCGCCATGGGCGCCGGCTATGGCGGCTATTTTACCAGCTCGACGGGCATCGGCGTCTTGGGCAGGAGCACGGCGAGCAGCACCGCGCAGAATCCCTATACGCCGGGCGTCCATGGCTCGAGCCAGTTTGGCGCCGGTGTCCTGGGTACCAGTGACTCGGTCTTTGGCGCAGGCGTGTTTGGCAATGTAGCCACCGGAACCGGCGTGATTGGGTCGTCAGGCGGCGATGGCCTTGTCGGCACCGGCCAGGCGCATGCCGTGCGCGGCATCAACACCGGCGCTCCGCAGGGATCGGGCTATGGCGGCTTTTTCACCAGCTCGACCGGTATCGGCGTCGCGGGCCGTAGCACGGCCACACTGAGCTTCACGAACCAGTTTGCGCCAGGCGTGTATGGTTATAGCCAGCGCGGGGCTGCCATCATGGGTGACGCACAGGGGGCGACCACCGGTGCCGTCGCCGGGTACTTTCGCGGCCCCGTGATCGTTGATGGCAATCTGTCTGTCACGGGCAGCAAGACGGGCTATGTGGTCGACATTGCACGCAACGCCGGCGCAGATCCGCTCGAGCTGGGCGATCTGGTCGTGGTGGTCGGCGTGACAGACCCCGTGCTGGGCGAGATCCCCGTGCCGCTGGTGGAGCGGGCCCAGTCCGAGGGCAGTACAGCCGTGATCGGCGTGGTCGCCGCAGCCTATCATGTAGATGAAGCGCTGGGCGGTCGCATGGAGATGGCAGAGGCTGGCTCAGGCGAGTATGTCACCATCGTGACGCTGGGCTCCTTCTCAGGCATCAAGGTCGACGCCCGCTATGGCGCAATCCGGCCGGGCGACCTGCTGGTATCTTCCCCAACCGCAGGCCATGCCATGCGTGCCGATAGCCCGGGCATAGGCACCGTGATCGGCAAGGCGCTGGGCGCGCTGGATGAGGGCGTCGGGGTTATCCCCATCATGGTCACGCTGCAGTAGGAGGGCGCCATGCGAAGCATCATCATCGTGGCGATGCTCTTGGGAGCCTTGCTGCTTGGCGGTATCGTCCTGGCACAGTCCTCGCCGTCATTTCGCCTGGAGCGAACCGTGATTGCCGGAGGCGGAGACCGCTCTACGTCAGCGAGCTTCCGGGTCGAGGGCACGATCGGCCAGGGCATCACCCACTCGAGTGGAGCAAGCGGCCCGACCTACCGCGTCTGGAGCGGATTCTGGCCGGGGATCTACAGGATCGGTCTGCCATTGCATCGCCTGATCCATCTCCCGATCAGTATCCGATAGGGCGCCTTTTGGCGATGAGACGCTCAAACACAAGCAGCGCAGAGTTGGCGCTCTGCGCTGACTTGTGTTGAGGAGGAGCGATCTCAGTTTAGGGCGCTCCTCTCAGGGCGTGGAGGCGATGGATCTGGGATATGGGAGTTGAGGCTGCCCTATGCTGAAACGCGACAGACGCCCGCTGGTGAGAGCTATCTCGAGCGGTGTCCAAGGGGTGACGCGCGTCAGCGTCAGCTCTATTGCTGTGTTCGCTTGGGGTACAACGATCGGCCGAGCCGCCAACTCGTAGGCAGCCCTGCCCTGCGATATGATACGAGCCTCCAAAACGTACAGGCCATCGGGGCTGATAGAGGCCGGATCGTAGGGAATCGCGAACGCTATGGTAGTCGGCCTGCTTGTGGGTTTGATTGTGTGCCCACCAAGCACCACTTCTTGCCCGTCAACCTGGCAGATCTCCTTTAGGAGCACCGTGAGGCTGGCATCGCTTCTGAGGGGGACTACCTGATGATAGGTCACCGTCCCCTCAAACCTCGCCAGCCTGGATGCTAGGCTGATGTCAGCCGCATCGGGCGCCTGCGACGAGAGCGCAGGCACATCGCCCATGTAGGCATCAATCACCAGAATCACGAGAAGGACCAAGATAAAGAACATGGGGCTGATGCGGTTCATGCAGCGCACTCCTTCTGGAAAACGACCAAGCGTCTGATCACACGGAACAGATCGCGTTCTTGAGGTATTCGGGGGGGCCCCCTTTGACCAGGAAGGCATCGGCGCCAGCGGCCAGAGCGTCACCCAGGTAATCACCATCGCCTGATAGCACGATGACCTTGACTCTGGGCATCTCGCTCTTGATGCGGCGAGTGGCCTCGATGCCATTCATGATCGGCATCTGGACATCCATTACTGCGATGTCGGCGCCCATATTGTTTATGAGGGCGATTCCATCAAGCCCATTCGCTGCTTCGCCGACCCATTCGACCTCTGGCATATTCCGCAAAAAGGCATGGATTCCTTCGCGCGTCAGCTTTTGGTCATCGATGACAACAACACGTCTCGGAATCATCATATCAACCGACCTCACTTGAAAGCTATTGATAAACGAGCTTGCACTCAACATAGCATCAGTGGACCCAGCTTGACATCGCCCATTAGAGCGGTTTCTCTCACAACTAAAGCAGTCTCGGCGAGTCTGAATCTACAACTTTGGGTTGACAGTCATCAGCCAATTGTTGTAGACTTGGTTCATTGATTGGCTCGATGGATGTGCAAAAGAGCAAATGTCGGATCCGACCCTCTGCTCGGTTAGAGCGAGCCCCCTGCATATCTATCACGTGGCATGTAGCGAAGCAGCTACAAGGCGGCTTGACATAGCATCCCTATTGATGCTACATTGCGTGCCTAGGAGGTACAGCTAGGCCATGAATCCAGCCCCAGAACCGAGCGAACTACTCGAAGACGCGCGCAGGCGACTCTCAGAGAGCCGTAGTCTACAGACGATAACGGCCACCCTGCTGCGGAAAAGCAGCTATGAAGAGGTGCTGGAGACGATTCGCACCGAAGCTCGAAAACTGACGGGTGCTGCAGGCGGGGGCATCTATCTGTTAGAAGAGGGCTCATGGCTACGAGAGGCCACTGACAACCCCGAGCGGGGCCTTCCCAACCGGATCCCGTTGACGCGATCCCATACGGGACAGGTCGTGCTTACCGGCAAGCCAATGATCGTCAACAATTATGATGGGGGGATGATCGAGGCTCGTCCTCCACTATTCAGCACCGAGTCTCTGCTGGCTGTTCCCTTGCAGGTTGAGAACTCTATCATTGGCGTACTCAATGTCGCCAACAAGCCGGGCGGCTTTACCGAGTCCGATGCGCGCATGCTCTCCCTGCTGGGCAATGTGGCTGCTATCGCTATCGAGAATGCCCGTCTGCGCCGCGAGGCCGGCAATGTTGCCGTCTCCCAAGAGCGGCAGTGGCTGGCACGCGAACTACATGACTCGGTGACGCAGGCCATTTACAGTGTCACTCTCTATGCTGAGGCGGCGCGAATGGCCCTCGAAGATGGCAACCACGATGTGGTCGCCGAGGACCTGCGCGAGCTCCAGGGCATGGCTCGAGAGGCCCTACTCGAGATTCGCCTCCTCATCTTTGAGCTGCACCCCCCCATCTTGGAGAATCGGGGCTTGTCTGCGGCTCTGCAGGTACGGCTCGAGTCCGTCGAGGGGCGCGCGGGCTTGCAGGTCAAGTTGGACGTACATGGTGAGCGGCGGCTGTCTCTCCGGAGAGAGGAAGATGTGTACCGCATCGTGCTCGAAGCCCTCAATAACATCGTCAAGCACGCTAGTGCACGCCACGTCACGGTGAGATTACGGTATAGTGAGACAGATGTAAAAGTCGAGGTCACCGATGACGGAAGAGGGTTCGATCCTGACAATGTCGAACATACCGGCGGCATGGGGTTGCGTAGTATGAGAGAGCGCGCCGAGCGTCTCGATGGAGAACTGGAGATTATCAGCGCGCCGGGCAAAGGCTCTCGGTTCAGCCTGACCGTGCCCTTGTAGAAAAGCTGAGATGCCTGTTAGGCGAACCGCCACCCACCCACCTGCCATAGGCTCTTGATGCTCCTTTGTTTGGCAGAACCAGGCTCAGGAAGAGAGGGTCGGCTGAGAGCTATACCCGACAAGAGCCGCAGCTCAGGATCGATGTAGGGCGAGTGGCGTGCCTGACGGAGATCCAGCGACCAGGTCGAGGCGCAAGCGGCATGAGACCCCATCATAGGTTGGATGTCGACCAAGCGGAGGCCCGTGAGGCAATAGTTGCCCGCATGTTGATCCTTTCATTCGACAAAAGCACGGAGGCGGTTTGATGAGCAGGACGAGTTCAGTCGCTTTGGGAAAAGCGCCCATCCGCGTGTTGATCGTGGACGACCAGGCCATTGTGCGGAAGGGGATACAGGCGCTACTGGCACAGGCGTCGAGAGTTGAGGTGGTGGGAGAGGCTGGCGATGGTAAGGAAGCCATAGCCCAGGTGATGGCTCTCGATCCCGACGTGACCATTATGGACCTGGCCATGCCGGTGATGGATGGCATCGAAGCGATCCGGAGGATCGCGGCGCAACGTCCGGAGGCCCGCATCCTGGTATTGACGAGCTTTTCGGGTGATGACAAGGTCTTTCCTGCCATCAAAGCAGGCGCCCAGGGCTATCTGCTCAAAGATTCCAAGCCCGAGGAGTTGATCGCCTCTATCGAACAGGTCAACCGCGGCGAGGTATCGCTGCATCCGAGCATCGCGATACAAGTATTGCAGGAACTGCGAAGCCCGAGCCAGCAGTCGCAACCGTCCAATGGCCTGACCCCGCGCGAGGTCCAAGTACTGCGTCTGGTGGCCCAGGGTCTGAGCAATCGCGAAATTTCCGAGAATCTGACCACGAGCGAAGCAACCATCAAGACCCATGTGAGCAGTATTCTCAGCAAACTGCATCTGGCTAACCGTGTACAAGCGGCCCTGTACGCATTGCAGGAAGGGATAGCCGACTCGTCCTACCCAGAGGGAGGAGAGGCATAGACGGCGCGCTCCAGGCACTGTCATTCGGCGTAGTGCATCCAACCAAAGGACTACAACCCAAGTCATAGATTAGGAGACACAAGTGTGTCGAGACCGCCCCAAGGGCGGTCTCTTTTTGTTGAGATCAAGATCATTCCTAAAGCCGATGTAAATCAGTGAGCGCCGGCCTATGATAGAGTCACGGTAACAGTAAGAGTTACCGGGCCCCCTTGAGTGATAGCAGGGGGGCGATTACAGCTCCGGCGAGCTTTCGTTGCCCGGGGGCGCCGGACCAAACGGGCAACATAGATTTAACAACTAACCGTTACCGATGATCGCATCATCATAGCTTATCCATAGATCAGCGATGTGATCACGGTAACACAGATAAAAGTGGCTCCCCTGCAAAGATGCAGGGGGCCGCACAAAGCGCCGGCGCGCTTTGTTGCCCGGGGCGCCGGACCAGACGGGCAACGTGAAAATAGTCGCGTATCAACGCCGCTACTCGCATCTCATCGGTTATGCCGAACTCATCGTGATGTGATAGCGGTGTTTTCTGTATGTGCCCCCAGGTCGCCGGATCAAATGGACAACACACGAAGCTCAACATAAAAACCTCTTGACAAGGGACCCAGTAAGACATAAAATAGAGATAGAGTCAACTAAACCATTGTCCCGACGGACAATAGGATCAAGCCTGAGAATGCAAAGGAGACAAACATGAGTGGAGACGTTCTTGAAGGCAAATGGAAGCAAGCACGCGGAAAGATCAAGCAGTGGTGGGGCGACGTCACCGATGATGATCTTGACCGCATTGAAGGCCGAAGAGATGAACTCGTTGGCGTAATTCAGGAAAGGTACGGCTATACACGCGAACGTGCCGAAAGAGAAGTTGACGCCCGACTAGCCGAGCTTGAGGACGAATAAGACGGCACATCTTTCCCCGCAACGTTCTGGCTTGCGGATTCCTGAATATCCGCCAAGCCAAACGTTGCTCCTCTGAAAGGAGCAATCTAAATTATGCTTTGGACAATCATTGTCATCTTGTTTATTCTGTGGCTGCTGGGCTTTCTCGGTCCGAGATATAGCACCGGCTTTCCCAGAGTCGGGGGCATCATTCATATCCTGATCGTGATCGCCGTAATCCTCCTCATCCTGAGGCTGTTGCAGGCTATCTAGTCCCCATGAAAAGGCCCCCTGGTGCGTAAAGCTGACAAGGCCGAACGCACAGTGTGGGCCGTTGGATAGAACCATATCGCCTTGATAAGGCTAATAGCAATAGAGGCCGGACCCAATGGGTCCGGCCTCACGGTTTCCCGCTATCTCTGTTTCACGCCCCCCCTGCTCCGAAAGGGCAAATCGCAGGAGCGGTGCCACCGTCAAGATCAGGATCGGGGCAAGTCGGGTGCTTCAGATGCGTCATCAGGGGGCAGCATGATGCTCACCAAGCGATCGCGCACCTCCTCGGGGGAATCCACGACGATCAACAACTCGAATTCGTTCGGTGAGACATTCCCCTGGGTCACCATGACATCGTTCAGCCACTCCAACAGACCTGCCCAATACTCGGAATCAAAGAGGATCACCGGGAAATTGTGAATCTTGCCCGTCTGGATGAGGGTGAGCGCCTCAAACAGCTCGTCCATGGTGCCGTATCCGCCGGGAAAGATCACAAACGCCTGGGCATACTTGACGAACATGGTCTTGCGCACAAAAAAGTAGCGAAAGTCAAGGGCAATGTCCACATAGGGGTTGGTCCCCTCCTCAAAGGGCAGCTCGATGGCAAAACCAACCGAGATGCCGCCCCCGCTCTGCGCCCCCCGGTTGGCCGCCTCCATGATGCCAGGGCCGCCGCCGGTGATAACGGCCAGACCCGCCTCGGCGAGGAGTTGAGCCGTCTCTACAGCAGCCTGATAAATGGGAGCCTCTTCTGGTGTGCGCGCGGAGCCAAAGATCGTGACAGCAGGTCCGAGGCCCGCCATGGTGTCAAACCCGTTTACAAACTCGGATTGGATACGGAGCACGCGCCAGGGATCGGTATCAACAAAGACCGCCTCCTCGCTGTCACGCATGCGCAGCAAGCGTTCGTCTTCGGTTTCCTGTCGCAGCTTGGTCGTACCGCGCTCTTGGGGATCGAGACCCGAACTGTGGGCTCTGGTCTCGCCGTCTGGTGTATTGCTCATCTCGTGTCCTTCCTTCGTGTAGCCTACGTGCCATTCACAGCCGAGTGGAATGTGTCATGGTCTCAGAGGCTGCATCCGCAGCCAGACGTCTCTGCCATGGCCACAGCATCACCCGGCCACCTCTACAGTATGCCAGCAGTTACCTGTCAAGGCAATGCTCTGGTGCGAACTGCCGGGCTGATGGCGGCGCACCATGCTGATGGCCCACGCATTGGGCCGGTTGAGACATGGGTCGCCGCGAAGGCAAATAGAGTCGATTTGCCCCAGACGCAAAAGTATGGCATAATGCATTTAGGATTCGGAAGCACTTGATCGGCTTACCCCGCCAGGGCCTCTTCCTGGCCGGGGTTTTTTGTTTAGGTGACTTTCGAGAGGATTCAGCAGTGGTGCACAAGAGCACCAAGATGAGGGAGAACTATGAAGTTGTACGTCGGAAATCTGAGCTATGACACGACTGACGCGAGCTTGCGCCAGGCCTTTGAGGCCATTGGCCCGGTCGAGACGGCAGACGTGATCACCGACCGCGATACGGGCCGTTCGCGCGGCTTTGGCTTTGTGCAGATGGCGAATGACGCCGATGCGCAAAAGGCCATTCAAGAGTTGAACGACACGACGATCGACGGTCGCAACGTCACCGTGGCCGAGGCACGCCCCAGGCGTGATTCCGGCGGACGCGGCGGCTCCTCTAGCCGCTGGTAAAGCCAGTAGATAGAGCAGAACGGCACAGGAAAATCCTGTGCCGTTCTTTTTTTATTCGCCAGGGCCTGGCGCAGCACCTGGCATGGCTCGGGTGATGCTTGATCGTCCTTGGCCGAGCGGACGATCAGGTTGCTGGCCCTTGACGGCCCTGTGGCACGGTCTATGATAACTGTGATGGCCGGCTGATCGTTCAGAAGCAGATAGACGGGAGGACGATATGCCACGGGTAGAGATCAATCAAAGAGCTCCCGACTTTGTCTTGCCGGACTATACCGGCACACCGGTAAGCCTGTCCGATTATGCCGGGCAAAAGAATGTCTTGCTCGTGTTCAACCGGGGTTTTTCTTGACCATACTGCCGCGCGCACATGGCGAGGTTGCGCCATGATTACGAGCAGTTTCTGGCCCGCGACATTGAGGTCATTGCCATAGGCCCCGAAGACACCGAGAGCTTTCAAAGCTATGCCGAAAAAGAGTCGTTACCATTTGTGGGGTTGCCCGACCCAGAGGGCGAGGTACGCAAGCTGTACGGGCAAGAGGTCAAGCTCCTCAAGCTCGGGCGCATGCCGGCCCAGGTATTGGTCGACAAAGAGGGCGTGATTCGCTATGCCCACTATGGCGAGTCGATGCGGGACATCCCCGAGAATCAGGAGATCCTGCGCCTGGCCGACGAGTTGGGCCTGTCCCAAGGCCAGCCCCACCCCACCGACCAAGGGCCTTAGGACCGTGACAGGCCTCTAGCGATAGAGCGCCTCATAGATGGCATAGTTCTGGTAGATGATCCGCACATAGGCCTTGGACTCGGCGATATAGATCATCTCGTAAAACAGGTCATGATCGCGGATAGGCTCGCCATCGGTGAGCCGGTTGAGATTGCCCGGCCCCGCATTGTAGCCCACCAGCGCCGCCACCCAGTCTCGCTCGCGCATCCGGAGCAGGTTGGCCAGGTAATAGACGCCAAAGCGCACGCTGACGACAGGGCGATAGAGCAGCTCGTGGCGATATCCCGCGGTCTCGCCCAACTGCTGGGCGATCCAAGTGCCCGTGTCAGGCATCACCTGGGTGAGCCCGGTAGCTCCGGCCCAGGAGACGGCGTAGCGATCAAAGCGGCTCTCCTGCCGCATCAGGGCCATAAAGAGCAGCGGGTCCACCCCCTGACGATTCCCCTCATCGCTCACCAGCGCCCCATAGGCCACGGGATGGCTCAAACGCCGCAACGCCGTTGGCGATGCCGTGGCGCCAGCCGCACGCCCCAGGGCGGCCAATCGCTCGGCGGACTGGATCATGACAGGATAGAGGCCCTTGTCCTGGGCGCGCTGCGCCAGGGCCACCAGGGCCCACGGATCATCCACCAGTTGCGAGTAGAGCAGACGATAGACGGCCACGGCATCCTGCTGCCAGCCCAGCTTTATGAGGGTGTCGCCACGTTGCGCAAAGGTCCGGGCGCTCAGATCAGGCGGGGCCCCCGCCCCGGCCCATGTCTGCACCCAGGCGGTGATCTCACCCCATTGCGCGGCATCCACTGTGCCGGCCCCCGGATCGAGGGGCGCATTATCGGGCAGTCGGATCGCACGCCCATTGACCAGATCGCGGGCGCGGAGACCATAGTAGCTCTCCGGCGAGGCCGAGTGGGCTGCCTGCCAGTGGGCATGGGCGGTGTCGACATCGCCCTGGGCCACGGCGACCTTGCCCAACCAGGTTAGGCGACGGGCACGCTCGGCGCTCGAAGGAGAATGCCCCAGCGCCTCCTCCAGCAAAGTACGCGCTCGATCCCAATCCTGCATGGCGTAAGTAACGATGCCCTCGCGCACGCGAGCCTCGTCGGCGCGCGCGTCCGCCGGATAGTGCTCATAGAGACGGCGATGTATATCGGCCGCCGCCGGCCAGTTGCGCAGCCGCTCGGCCGCGTCGGCCGCCAGCACCAAGGCCTCGGGCGCGCGGGGATGTTCGGGGTGGCGGAGAGCGAAATCAGCATATAGTGAGGTCGCATCGTGACCACGGAGCAGTTGGGAGCGGGCGCGCTGCACCCAGGCATCCGCAACCAGGGCATGATCCGGATGCTCCACGATGACGTTGGTAAAGTGGGACATGGCCTGTTCATGCTCGCGAAGGCGCTGGTAAGCCAGCCCCAGATAATAATGCACCCGTGCGGGATGATCGCCCCCACTGTTCAGGTGACGATGCAACGCTTCAGTGGCCGGTATAAAGCGCCCGGTATGGTAGTAGATTTCGCCTCGCTGACGATCATTGACCACGCTGATGCCCCAGTCGTCGAGCATACGTAACGCCAGATAGGCGGCCTGGGTATCCGGCGACTCACGCACCACGCTCTCGAGCACCTCGACGGCCTCAGCCTGGCGGCCGGCCTCATATAATGTGTCTCCGCGCCGCTGTGTGACCAGGGCCCGATAGCTGGGAATGGTGGAAAAGGAGAGGATCTGCTCATAGGTGGCCAGAGCGGCATCATAGTTGCCAATGGAGCGCTGCAGAGCGGCCTGCTCCTCGAGTACCGCGGCACGACGCGAGGTGGGCAGTTGTGCCCATGGCATATCGGCCAGCACAGCCAGAGCACCCTCCTCGTGGCCCAAGGCGGTGTAGGCCGCCGCCATCCGGGGACGCACATAGGCCTCAGCGGCCTGATTCAGCGCCAGATGGCCCTGATAGGCATCTATGGCCTCTTGCCACTGGCCCAGGCCCTCGAGAGCCACGGCACTGAGGCCAAGCGCCTCTGCGCGTGTGTCCGCGGCGGTCTCGTCCGACAGCAGGCTCTCCAGACAGGTGAGAGCTTCGGCATAGCGCCCCTGCTCAATATAGGCCCGCGCCAGGTCAGGGGCCGCACGCGCTGCCACCTGGCTATCGGCAACGGCGAGGATTTCCCCCAGCGAAGCAATCGCCTGATCATAGCGACCATCGCGGGCGGCCAGATAGGCCTGGGCCAACTGCGCCGTCAGATCCACAGGCGGGATCGCCGTCGGCTCGACAGTCGGTTCGACGGTAGGCTCGA
>SLPC01000050.1 GCA_007132185.1 Anaerolineae bacterium
ACAGTGAGCGGGCAGGGCAACCATCCTATAGCCCAGCCAGGGCGCGCGTTCCCGTTGACCGGTGTACACCTCGGCGCTAGAATGGCTCACAAGCGAGGACAACAGGAGGGTGCAAGGATGGCGACGATCGTCTGCGTGGGAGAAGCACTGGTCGAGATCATGCGCACGGAGCGTGATCGCCCGCTGGATCGCCCGGCGCTCTTTGGCGGGCCCTATCCCAGCGGCGCGCCGGCTATCTCGGCGTCTTGCGCGGCCCGGCTGGGCGCCAGCGTGGGGTTCATTGGCACCCTGGGAGATGACGCCTTTGGCGCCTGTGTCCGCAATCGGCTGGCAGCGGACGGGATCGATTGCTCGGCCCTGGCCACAGACCCGGATCGCCTGACGGCCATCGCCTTTGTAGCCTATCGCTCTGATGGGGGGCGCAGCTTTGTCTTTCACCTGGCCCATGCGGCGGCGGCCCAGGTGCGCATGGAGCAGGTCCCGCCCGGCTACCTGGACGAGACGCGCTATCTGCACCTCATGGGCTCGTCCCTCAGCGCCAGCGAATCACTGCGCGAGACCTGCTATGCTCTGGCCAAGGCGGTACATGAGGCAGGCGGGGTGATCAGCCTGGACCCCAACCTGCGGCCCGAGCTGCTGCCCGTCGAACGCATCCGCGATGTGTGCGCCCCCATCGTCGAACGGGCCCGCATCGTGATGCCCAGCGGCGAGGAGCTGCTGACGCTCACCGGGGCGGCTACCCTCAAGGAGGGGGCCCATTACCTGATCGCGCAGGGCGTCGAGATCGTGGCGCTCAAGCGAGGTGAGGAGGGCTCGACCCTCTATACGGCGGATGGGGCGCTGGATATCCCGCCCTATACTGTGCAGGAGGTGGACCCCACCGGCGCCGGCGACAGCTACGATGCGGCCTTGCTGGTAGGCTTGTCCGAGAGTTGGGACCTGTACAGGGCCGGGTTGTTCGCCAATGCGGTGGGTGCGCTGGCCACCACGCGCCTGGGCCCCATGGAGGCACTCTACGCGCGGGATGAGGTGCTGCGATTCATGGCCGAGCAGGGGCGTCCGTTGCCATAGGCGCCGGCCAGGGCAGGCTCGCTGGAGCGCCAGGGTGTGCGGCAACGCCGAGGGCCGCTGCGAACTGAGCCGCCAGACGTCGTCCTACCTCGGCTACCGTGGGCGCGCTGTCCAGTTCGTGGGCCATGCTGGTGACGCCGCCCTCTCGGATGCCACAGGGAACGATCAGGCTCCAATGCTCCATGCGGGGCGTGACGTTGAGGGCCAGGCCGTGCATCGTGATGCCTCTCTTGACGCGCACGCCCAGGGCCGCGATCTTGTTGTTCCCCACCCAGACCCCGATCAGCTTGTCGCGGCGCCCCGCCACGATCCCGTACTCGGCCAGGGTCGCAATCGTCACCTCTTCCAGCAGGTGCATATAGTCGCTGGGTCCCAGGCCATGGTCGCGCAGGCGCAGGATCGGGTAGACCACCAGTTGGCCGGGGCCATGATAGGTGACTTCGCCGCCTCGCTCTACCCGGTGCACGGCAATGCCTCGTCGGGCCAGCTCGTCCTTGCTTACCAGCACATGGGCAGGGTCGGCGCGTCGTCCCAGGGTGAGCACCGGCTCGTGCTCCAATAGCAGCGCCAGATCGCCGATCTGCTCCGTCCGCCGCCGCTCCACCAGGTCCTGTTGAAGGCGGTGGCAGGGGCCGTAGGGTACAAGTCCCAACTCGTAGAGAATCAGTGGCCCTGGCATATCAACCAAGCAGATCGCCGACGCAATCGGGCCGTCCGCAGACAAAGGCGTCGGGGTCCATGGGCTTTTTGCCCGGCGGCTGGATCAGTTCTAGCAGCAACAGGCCCTGGCCGGTGGCCACCGCCAGGCCCTCCTCCAGCACCGTGATCGAGCCCGGTAGGAGGCTGTGCGCATGTTCCGACAGGGGTTGGGCCTTGAGGATGCGCAGGCGCTGGCCGCGCCAGAGCGTATAGGAGCCCGGCCAGGGTGTCATGGCGCGGATGTGCCGGTCAATGGCGCGGGCGCTCATGGTCCATTCGATCAGGCCTTCGGCCTTGGTGATCTGGGGCGCATAGGTCGCCAGAGCGTCGTCCTGGGGTGTGGGAGTGATCTCAGAGGCAAGCCACGCCGGGAGGTGGGCGACAAGCAGCTCGGCAGCCAGCTCGGCCAGGCGGGCGGTGAGGGTAGCTCTCGTGTCGTCGCCCCGGATGGGGACTGCAACCTGTGCGAGAATGGGTCCAGTGTCGAGCCCCTCTTCTGTGAGCATCAGGGTGACGCCCGTCTGCGTGTCGTCGGCGCGGATGGCGGCTGCCACGGGGGCCGCCCCTCGCCAGCGGGGCAAGAGCGAGGCGTGCAGCCCGATGACGCCGTGGGGCGGGATCTCGAGCACATTGGCACGCAGGATCTGGCCGTAGGCGGCGAGGATGAACACGTCGGCGTCCGTCGCATGGAGGGCCGCCAGCGTCTCGGTGTGTCGCGAGAGACGCTCGGGCTGGTATACCGCGATCCCCTGTTCCTCGGCCACAACCTTGACCGGCGGCTTGACCAGGGTACGACGGCCACGCCCGGTATACCGGTCCGGCTGGGTGACCACCGCCACCACCGTATGCTGGGCGATCAACGCCTCTAGCGCTGGTACGCCATAGTCCGGGGTGCCCAAAAAGACAACGCGCGCCATACTACTCCCTTCTGCTTGCTCCCATTCTAGCACACCACAAACAGAGGAGCCAGACGAGATGTGGAGGTGAATGCGGTGCTCGGTTTCGTGTCCTGTGCGGTCGTTCTAGCACATTGGCGCAACCCTAGTCGCTTGCCAGCGTAGATACAGATGACGACCAGTCTGATGCAAAGGAGTTGCCATGGACCCGACTAACGATGCGCCCGGCGCCCCTGACCAGCGGTTCACCCTACGCGAGTTGCAGCCGTGGAACGACCCCGACCGGGTAACCGACAATGAGCGCTTGCTGGGCGGCCTGTGCTATGTGAGCCAGATTCTGGTTCCGCTGTTGTTGCCCATTATCGTGCTGCTGACCGACGAGGCCAGACAGAGCCTGTTCATTCGTTACCACGCTGTCCACAGTCTGGCCCTGTTTGGCGTCTCGTTTGTCTATTCGCTCTTTGCTCTGTTTGGATTCCTGCTTCTGCTGCTCATTACGGGCTGCCTGATATGCGTCGCCTGGGTGCTCTTTGTGCCGCCCCTGATCATGATGATCTACTATGGGTGGCAGGCCTTTGTCGGGCGGGCTCCCGTCATGCCCTGGGTGACCGAGACGCTGCAAAGGTACGACCTACTCTAGGAAGCCGTCCGGCCAGCGCCCCGAGGTTTGGCCCCGCTTCCTGGCCGGCCTATAATGGGCTCTGGCAGTGTGACCATCCACAGAGCAGGGAGCAGGTGTGAGGAACGCGCAGAATTGGATTCTCAGGCGTCAAGTGCCTGCGGCTTTGGTGCGCGAGTGCGCCTCTCACGGGTTGAACCCCGTGTTGGCTCAAGTGCTCTGCGCGCGTCGAATGGATAGCCCGGCCAAGATCCACGCTTTTTTGTCAGGTGAGGAGCATGATCTGGGCGATCCGCTGGATATGGCCGACATGCAACAGGCCATCGAGCGCACCCGTCGCGCCCTCCTCTCCGGAGAACAGATCGCGGTCTATGGTGATTTCGACGTAGACGGCGTCACCAGTACGGCGCTCCTGGTCTCTCTGCTGCGCGGGCTGGGCGGCAACGCCATGCCCTATATCCCCGATCGCTTTGAGGAAGGCTATGGCCTTAACATCGATGCCCTGGACGGCATTCGTGCCGAGGGCGTCTCTCTCTGTATCGCGGTGGATTGCGGTGTGCGCTCGTATGACGAGGTCGCGCACGCCCAGGCCCACGGGCTCGACATGATCATCGTCGACCATCACACGGCGCCCACCGAGTTGCCCCCGGCCGTGGCTGTGGTCGACCCTAAAAGGCCCGACAGTGACTATGCTTTTGCCGAGCTGGCGGGCGTGGGCGTCACGTACCAGCTCTGCCGGGCCTTGTGCGCCGCCATGGACGACTCTGAGCGCGGGCGCCAGATGGCACGGCGTATGGAGGACTATCTCGATCTTGTGGCTCTCGGCACCGTGGCCGATATCGTGCCCCTGGAAAACGAGAACCGTGCCCTCACGCGCTGGGGCCTCAACCGGCTGCGGTCCTCGCCCCGGCCGGGGCTGCTGGCCCTCATGGAGCAGGCCCGGGTCCAGCCCGCCACCGTGGGCAGCATCGACGTGGCCTTTCGGCTGGCGCCGCGCCTCAATGCGGCCGGACGTCTGGAGCATGCCACGATCTCCTATGAGCTGCTGATGGCCGAGGATCTCGGGCAGGCCCGCGCATTGGCAGAGGCCCTGGGGCGGACCAATCAGGAGCGACAGTCTCTCCTGGAGGAGCAGGTGGCCATGGCCATGGCCGACCTGGCTCGCGAGCCGCTAGAGCCGCTCCTGATCATCCAGGGTCCCGACTATCATGAGGGCATCGTCGGGCTGATCGCCAGCCGCTTGCGTGAGGCCTTTTACCGGCCTACCTTGGTGTTGCGGGCGGATGCAGAGACGGCCAGAGGCTCGGCGCGGAGCGTCGATGGCTTTCACATCACCGAGGCGCTGGATAGCTGCCGTGATCTGCTGATACGCTATGGTGGCCATGCCCAGGCGGCGGGCTTTACGTTGGCCAGCGACCGCTTGCCCGAGTTCCGGCGGCGCCTGTTGGACTATGCCGGTGAGCATCTCGACCAGACCGCGCTGACACCCCGCCTCCTGGTGGATGCCATCGTACCCCTCGGCGTGCTCACCCCTGATGTGGTCAAGGCCCTCAGCATGTTGGAGCCCTTTGGCAGAAGCAACCCTGAGCCTCTGCTGGCGTCATTGGGGGCTCAGATCCGGAATATCAACGCTGTGGGTCAGGACGGCAAGCACCTGCGCCTCAATGTATGCCAGGCTAACAGGAGCTTGCCGTGCATCGCCTTTCGGCAGGGCGCGCTGCTCGATCAGTACCGCGCAGGAGACCGGATCGACCTGGTGTATCGTCCTTCGATGAACCACTGGCAGGGCCGCAGCACCCTGCAGCTCGTGGTCGAGGCCATACGGCCTGCCCGTAACTGACCGCCATGGGGCGTTACAGGTCGCACACGTCAACTCCGGCTCCCATTGCCCCGTGGAAAGGGTCTCCCTGGCAGGGCGAT